>JAICJP010000162.1 GCA_025928375.1 Candidatus Sulfotelmatobacter sp. | reverse complement strand
TTCGCGAAGCCTGCCGGGAAGTTGCCATCTCATTGGGCTATTCGGCTTACATGGCCGATTCGGCCGAGCAGGCATTCCGTGCTTTGGATGCTCAGAATTTCGATGCAGTTCTGCTCGATCTGCGCCTGCCCGGCGGAGGAGGCCTCGAAGCTCTTCGCCGCATCAAGGAACGCCGTCCGGAAGCCGTGGTGGTGGTTGTGACCGGATTTGGAACCGTTCAATCGGCTGTGCAGGCGATGAAAAATGGAGCGTACGACTACGTGACCAAGCCATTCAGCGTCGAGGAACTCAAACTGCTGTTGGACCGCGTTGCCAGTCACTTGAAATTAAAGTCAGAGAACCGGATGTTGCGCGAGAAGGTGAAATCCAAACAAGGGTACGGGGGGATTGTGGGACGCGCGCCCGAAATGGAGAAGCTGTACCGCATCATTGCCAAAGCGGCAAACAGTGTTCATCCGGTTCTGATTCTGGGTGAGAGCGGCACCGGAAAGGAGATGGTGGCACGCTCCATCCATTACTCCGGGCGGTTTCGCGACAAGGCCTTCATCCCCGTGGATTGCGGTTCTCTGGTGCCCACGTTGATCGAAAGCGAATTGTTCGGATACGTCAGGGGCGCATTCACGGGGGCGAACCAGTCCAAAGACGGATTGCTATCCATGGCGGAGGGGGGAACGATTTTCCTGGACGAAGTCGGAGAGCTTCCGATCGATTTGCAGGCCAAACTGCTGCGCGCGATTCAGGAGAAGGAAATCCGTCCGGTCGGCAGCACTCGGCGCGTGCCTATTAACATTCGTATTCTCGCAGCCACAAATCGCGACCTGGAGCACGCCGTCATGCAGGGCAGTTTCCGGCGTGATCTGTATTTTCGTCTGAACGTGCTCAGCTTGCGGATCCCCGCGTTACGCGAGCGCCGCCAGGACATTCCCTTGCTGATCGGACACTTTCTCGAGCGCATGGCACGCACCTCAGGACAGGAAAAGATGCTCAGCGACGACGCCCTGAAGGCCATGCTGGCTTACGACTGGCCGGGCAATGTGCGCGAACTGGAGAATTGCCTGGAGCGCACCTATGCCTTTACCAGTGGTCCGCTGATTCACACCACCGATCTGCCACCTGAGATCGCCGATTTGCCGCAGCAGGACTCGCCCTCTGCAAACGGGAATGGAAGCCCCAAGATTCTGCCGATCGCGGAGTTGGAAAAGAGGACGATCCTGCACGCCATTTCCGAACTCCACGGCGACAAACTGCAAGCGGCGCGGCTCCTTGGCATCGGTAAGACAACGCTTTATCGCAAGCTCAAAGATTATGCTGCTCAGGGTTATTTGAGCTAAGGCCCGTTTCTGAATTCCTATTTGGGCGGGAGATGCCGGGAAGGGAACGCACAAGCGCACGGCGTAGCGCAAATGCCCTGCTTTCAATGCCAGTAATTGGCGGGTCAGTTGCAGAGGCAAGGACATGATCCTACTCATCACACCTTCATCGCGTGGCCCGGAGTGCGCTGCCTGCTTGACCGCCGAAACCAGTCAGGAAACTCACTGGGCCCAGTCTCTACAGGCAGCAGCCACTCGCCTGCGCGAAGAAACTTATGCCGTCGCCGTCATCGATCAGTTGTTGCTGGAGACAGAACCGGAAGAGAGCGACCAGATGATCGAACACTTAGGCCACGCCTTTCCCGTATACATCAATTTCGCGGTGACCGGGATGGAGCGCCTGCTCCGCGAAGTTCGATTGGCGCTGCACCGCCGCAAGCGGGAGGAGAATGCCGCCGTGCGCACCGTGGTGGAGCAGTTAAGTAGCGAAATGCGGGAATCGTTGACTGCGGTGATGCTCTCTTGTGAACTGGCGATGGCCGTTCCGGATGTTCCTGCCCCAGCGGCAGAAAAAATCCAGGCCATTGATAACCTTGCGCGCGCCATGCGGCTGCGCTTGGAAATCAACTGATCGCGCTCCAGCGACCCCGCGGTGTAGTGTGGCCTAATCGTTTTCGGCTATTGCCAGGCGCTAGTTCACTCCAGTAACTTTTCGCTGCTCAAAGTTCTGTGGACTTGGGGTCCCGGAAAATTCAATGTGTTCTGCGCGCGCGACGTGCGTGTGTCATCCCACGTGTACGTCTCGAATGCAAGAAGGAAACTCCGTGCGGCAGCGGCTCTTTCACGATTTGGTTCGGTGGCGGTTACCTCTGTGTCTTACGCTGTTTCTGTCCTTCGGCTCATTCGCATTCGCGCAACAACTTGGTAGTGGCGTCATCAGCGGCGAAGTGTTTGATCCGCAAAACGCCGTGGTGCGTAGCGCGCAGGTGATCCTGACGCAAAAGAGCACCGGTGTGGATCGTAAAGCGACCACGAATGCAGCAGGACTATTTGCAGTTAACAATCTTGCCCCGGGAATCTATGAACTGAAGGTCGTTGCGCCGGGATTTGCCGACTACGTCAGCACCATTCAGTTACAGGTCGGGCAAGAAGTGAATGTGAAGGTTCGCGTAGGAGTGCAGCAGCAGAAAGAGGTGATCGACATCAATGAGATGGATGCGGTCCCGCTGGTGGAGACAGCATCTTCAACCGTCGACGGAGTCATCAACTCTCAGCAAATCGACAATCTTCCACTCAACGGCCGAAATTTCCTGGAACTTTCGTTGCTGACTCCGGGTAACACGATTGCCCCTAATTTCGATCCCACAAAGAATGGCACGGTAGTGATCTCCTCAGCAGGCCAGCTGGGACGCGGCGGCAACGTCAGCATCGATGGCATGGACGACAACGATGATGTGGTCGGTGGCATGCTACTCAACGTTCCCGAAGATTCAGTGCAGGAATTTCAGGTTGCCGCAAACCGTTTTTCCGCCGAGATGGGGCGCAGCGGATCTGCCGTTGTCAATGTGGTGACGAAGGCGGGTGGTAACACCGTGCACGGCTCCGCATCCTTTTACGAGCGCGACAAATCACTGCAGGCGGCCAGCCCGATTTTCAATCCTACGGGCGGTTTTACCGAGCCCGTGAACCAGAGCCCGAACTTCCGGCGCGAACAGTACTCCGGCACATTAGGCGGTCCCATCGTCCGTGACAAAGCATGGTGGTTTGCCGCCTTCGAGTATCGCGACCAGCTTGGCGGCGCAGTAGTAGGCACCCGCAACCTTGCGACGCAGGACATCGACACCAGTTTCGCCCCCGTTCCCCTGACCGATCCCATGGGTACGCTGCGCGGAGATTGGAAGATTTCCGGCCGCGACACTCTGAGCCTGCATTATTCCATTGAACGGCTCGGCGCAGCCGGGACTTCGAGCTTTCTTTCCGGCCAGCCCCTCGGTTCTGCTTCAGAACGCCAGGATCTCACGAATCACTTTCAAAGCATGCAGGCTTCGTGGACTCGCACGTTGACCTCGAGTCTGCTGAATCGAACCAGCTACTCGTTCAATAACTTCATAAATGCAACCACGCCGCTGAGTGTAAGCCCGGAGTTGGACTTTCCCAGTCTCGCCGATGGATCGTCTTACCGTGTGCCCCAGCAGACACGCCAGAAGCGCTCGCAGTTCACTGACAATCTCGACTGGATTCGAGGACGCCACAACTTCCACTTTGGGGGCGAGTTCCAGCGCATCGGTGCAGATTTCAATCTCGGCGTGTTCCAATCGGGGGCGATCGAGTTCGTGCAAAACTTCGCGGACCAGGATCGCAATGGGGATGGCGTTGTCGACGACAAAGATCTGCTGTTTGCAGTCGCCATTCGCAGCGCGATTCCGCAGAGGGCGCTCGTCATTCCGGATGCAGATAACAACTACACCGTGGGATACTTTCAGGACGACTGGCGAATCCATCCCCAGCTCACGCTCAATCTGGGACTGCGCTACGAGATCGACTCGGACGTAAACAATGTTGGCCACTACGGCCAGATCAATCCCATTCTGCTGCCTTTTCTCCACGGGAGCCGCCACAAGGCGGCGAACAACTGGGGCCCGCGCGTCGGGTTCAATTGGGCGACAAAGAGTGGGCGGGCCAGCCTTCACGGCGGATACGGCATCTACTACGATCGTGTCACGCTTGAAATTGTCTCTCTGGAGCGCGGACTCGACGGCCGCGCTTTGCCGATCAACGTTTCTCTGGGAAGCGCCAATATTCTCGATGCGAATGGCAACTTTATTCCCGGCGTGACCCCAACCTATCCCGATACTGCGTTTAGCGGGCCGGTAATTCCGGGAGCAGGCGGCGCGGCGGAAGGCATCAACATCATCGATAACAACCTGCGCAACCCGATGGTGCAGCAGTTCAATCTGGGCGTGCAGTATTCGTTTGCCAAAGACTGGGTCTTGAAAGTCGATGGTATTCACAATTTGGGAACGCACTTCATCATAGGTGTACCTCTAGGATCGGTGTTCAACCCGGCCTCGGGTGGACCCGAAACTGTCACCGACCTCCAATCCTCGGCGAACACGCACTACGACGCCATCTGGGCCGTGGTCGACCACCGCTTCAGCAATCACTTCCAGTTTCATAGCGCATACACGTTCTCCAAAGCCCTGAACTACGCCAACTACGATCAGATCCCATTCGGATATCCGCCGGTCGATCCCACGAACCTGCATCGCGAGTATGGATTCGCGCCCAATGACCAGACCCATCGGCTCGTCTTGCAGGGCACTGCCGACCTGCCGTTGCATTTCCACCTGTCCCCTCTCTGGACCTACGGCTCGGGGGTACCGATGGATATTCTGCTGGGCGACGGAAGCGGCAATCGTGTTCCGGAAATCGGCCGCAACGCCGGCGGCCGCCAGTTCCATAGCGGAGCAGAATTAAACGCCTACATTGCGCAGCTCAATGCTGCGGGCGCTTCCAATGGCTCGCTGGGGACGCCCCTGCCCATGGTTTCTCCTACGGCCCGCTTCAACGATACCTTCAACTCCTTCGATCTGCGCCTGTCGCGGGAGTTCCACTTAACCGAGCGGTTCAACTTGCAGGCCTTCGGAGAAGTTTTCAACCTTTTCAACAAAGAGAACATTCTCGGGACCGGCAACGCGAACTATTCGGGATTCTTCAACGTGCTTGTGCCCGATCAGAACAATCCCAACTTGGCGTCCGCGTTCGGCAGGCCGGCGAGTGGCGCCGGGGGAATTTTCGGATCGGGCGGACCCCGCGCATTCCAGTTAGCGGCGAAATTGACATTCTGAGCACCGGTTTGCACGTGTTGGGAGATGAGCCCCCGAAATGCGCGCAGGAACCAAAGCGTTCTTGCGTGCCGGCCGCGTCCCTGTGGTTGAACTCCAGGGCAAAACTCACGAAATGGCGGAAAATGCTTGCGCTCAGGTTCATTGCCTTTAGAATGGTCGTACTGTCGCGGAATCTCGCGTGTAGCCCGGTTTCCGCACTAACCCGGAGGTTCTGTGCACGTCCTGGTAACGGCCGATTCCTTGTCTGGTTCGTGGAGCTATGCTCGCGAACTGGTTACGGGGCTGGTTACGCGCGGAGTGCACGTCACGCTGGTGAGCTTCGGGGAGATTCCACTTCCCACTCAGACGGCATGGATGGACCATCTCCACGGCCTCGACTATCGTCCGACGGCCTTCCGCTTGGAGTGGATGCAGGAAGCGGAAGAGGATATTCCGGAATCATCTGAGTTCCTGGCCGACCTGATCCGGGAACTGCGCCCGGACGTTCTGCATCTCAATCAGTTTTGCTACGGGAACTTGCCTGTCGATGTACCGCGCGTGGTCATGGCGCATGGAGATCTGATCACTTGGAGCCGGGCCGTTCACGAGCGGCCTCCGCGAGCCGCACAATCCCTGGCTTGGTATCGGAGAACAGTCCTGGACGGTCTGAACGGTGCCGACGTGTTGGTCGCTCCCTCGGCGTGGCTGCTTGCGCAGATTTCCGATTCCTACAGCGCGCCGGCGCGGGGAGAAGTCATCTATCCCGGACGCAATCCCATCTTCTTCAACCCTTACGTGAGCAAGGAGGACTGCGTTCTAGCAGTAGGCCGCCTGGTCGACGCCAGTAAACAGGTTTTCCTTCTGACCCAGCAACCGCATCCTCTGCCGGTGTGCATCGTCGGAGCCGAGCAGACCGTGCCCATGCCGCGCATTCCGATCCGCGCTGATGTAAAAGTTGCGACCGAACAAACCACCGTCGCCATTCGAGGTCCCCAAACCGACGCCCAACTGCGGGCGCTGTATAGCCGTTCGGCGATCTATGCGGCTACTTCGCGCTACGATCCGCTGGGAATGGCCGCGCTGGAGGCGGCATTCTCGCGCTGCGCAATCGTCGCCAACGACATTCCCGGATACCGTGAAATCTGGGGCGACGCCGCTCTATACTTCCGCCGCAACGATGCCGCCAGCCTGGCTGAGAATATCCGGCTCCTGAATGAAGATCGGACGATGCGCCGTGCCTATGCCGAGCTGGCCTATAATCGCGCCCGCGAACGCTTCACCACCAAGCGCATGATCGATCAGTGGCTGGAGCTTTACCGCAGCTTGATTTCCGCCAGTTCTCTCGCGGCGTAATCATCGCTGACTTTTGATGGGTGGCCACGTCCTTCCTCGGGACATTTTCAATACCGATCCTGCTGCAGGTGTTCCGCCACGCAGTGCGCCAGTTGCTCATCTCTCCCTGGTTCACGCTGACTATTGTCATCACTCTGGCGCTTGGAATCGGAGCGAACAGCGACCGTCTGTAGCATCATGAACGTTGTGCTGTTGAACGGCCTTCCGGTTCCCAAACCCCAGCAGTTGGTATATCTGCCCGTGCCATCTGGCCAACCGACGGGAGCTAGCAACACCGGCGATTCAACTACTTCGTTTTCCGAAGCCCGTGTTCGAAGAGCTTCGTCAGGATCATCGGGCATTCGCCGACGTGATCGCTTTTGTTCCACTGGCGCAAGTCGCGTTTGCTGGACTGGTGCTAGGCCTTCTGATTTCCCTCAAGTCCGCGGGACTCATGAAGTCGCTGTTGTCTAGCCTGCAGCCCCCGTGATCCAGGCACGTTCGCGATCGCGTTGGTGTGGTGATACTTGTCTCCCCTGAGCGTCAGTTTGCTGCTGGCGCGGAGAGCGGCTCCCATCGCTCCCATGCAAGCACTCCGGACTGAATAGCCGCTCCCGCGCTTGGTCTGCTACGTCCACTAATGCTGGGCAGAGCTGTCGGCACAAGATTCACGTAGAGATCCCCTTCTGCTGCTCACGAGACATCTGACTGGCCTTAGTGATATCTTCTCTATGCTTACTAGAAACCCGTAAGGTTGGAGGAATTCATGGCGCAAGTGAAGATTACGGTCAGGCCCAACGGTCCGCTTCGAGTCGAGGCTCCGGAAGGCGCGATTGAACTCGTGGATATCAACGGCAATCAATTCGATCTCACCGGCAAAACCGCCTTTTCCCTTTGCCGCTGCGGCGGCTCTGTCAATAAGCCCTTCTGCGACGGAACTCACAGCAAAATCGGCTTCCAGGGAGCCGAACTGGCAGTCAAGAAAGCCGAAGAGACCGGTTCATAGTTCTGCTTATGCCGTTGGTTTTCGACTGACCGGGGTGTCTGGGAGAAGATCGTGCACGATTCACGGGACCGAGAACTGGGGATGCATCGCGAGATTACCCGCCGGGACTTCATCAACGGCGTTGCAGCGACAGCCGGCGCGTTGATGATGCCCGAACAACTCTTTGCTGCAAAAGATTCAAAAAGATCGGCAACTTACTATCCGCCGGCACTCACCGGAATGCGCGGCAGCCATCCGGGATCGTTCGAAACCGCGCACAGCTTGCGCGACGGGACGTTCTGGGAATCGGCCGGAAAGCCCGAGGATACGGGCGAGAGTTACGACTTGATTGTGGTCGGAGGCGGGATCAGCGGCCTTTCTGCAGCGCATTTTTATCGCCAGGCTACAGCCAACAAAGCCCGCATTCTGATCCTCGATAATCATGACGATTTCGGGGGACACGCCAAGCGCAACGAATTCCAAATCAACAGTGCCTTCCGCTTGGGCTACGGAGGGACTTTCTCGATCGAAAGTCCCGCTCCATACAGCGCCGTGGCCAAAGGCTTGATCGAAGAGTTAGGCATCGACGTGCCTTCGTATTCGAAGTACTACCAGAAAGACGTTTATCCCTCCTTCGGCCTTCGGCCTAAAATCTTCTTCGACAAGGAAACCTTCGGTGCCGATAAGCTGGTTACGAATTTCAGCCCCCGAAATGGCGGCGAGAGCGAAGACTCCAGCCCGGAATCACCGAAGCTCCTCAAGCAATTTCTGTCCGATGCGCCCATTGCCGAACAAGCAAAGCGGGATCTGCAGAGCCTTTACAGCGATCCCAAAGACTATTACCCCGGCCTGACCTCAGAAGAAAAAAAAGCTAAACTCGCGCGCATCAGCTATGCCAAGTACCTGACCGATGTCGCAGGGGTGCATGCAGATATCGTCAAACTGTTTCAGGCGCTCCCTCACGGACTCTTCGGGGTGGGTATTGACGCCGTCGCCGCGCAGGACGCCTGGGGGTTGGGATTACCCGGCTTTGCGGGAATGAAGCTGGATTCCAAGCCGGGGAAGGGAATGAATCGCGACGCCATTCCCAACGACGAAGCGGAAAAGTATTTCTTTCATTTCCCGGACGGTAACGCCAGCATTGCGCGAATGCTTGTGCGCAAGCTGATTCCGGAGGCAATTCCGGGCAGCACGAGTTCAGATGTCGTTCTGGCGAAGGCAAATTATTCGAAGTTGGATGACGCCAGTTCGCCGGTGCGCATTCGCCTCAACAGCACGGCCGTGCGGGTGAAGCATGTGGGCGATGCCTCGAGTGCGACGGAAGTTGAGGTGACCTATGTTCGCGGAGGCAAAGCGCATACGGTGCACGCGAAGAACGCAGTGCTCGCCTGCTGGCACGTGGTCATCCCGTATATTTGCGACGAGCTTCCAGAAAAGCAGAAGGAGGCACTCGCGTCCGCGCAAAAAGTGCCCCTGCTCTACACCAATGTCCTTTTACGTAACTGGACATCGTTCCAGAAGGTCGGCGCCAATTCGGTTTATGCTCCCGGCATGTACCACACGGGAGTGAACCTTGACCTGCCCGTCAGCATGGGCGGATACGAGTGCGCCCGCAAACCTGAAGAGCCGATTGTCGCGCACATGATGAAGGCGGCGTGCCATCCCGGCCTTCCCGCCAGACAGCAGCATGTATTTGGCCGTATGGAACTTTACACGACCACGTTCGAAACCATGGAGCGCAACATCCGCGAGCAATTGGCCCGTACATTGGGTCCGGGAGGTTTTGATCCCGGGCGCGACATTGCGGGGATCACCGTCAATCGCTGGCCGCACGGGTACGCCTACGAATACAACTCGCTGTTTGATACGTTCTGGCTGGAAGGTGGAGAGACTCCATGCGAAGTGGCGCGCCGGACGCATGGGCGCATTGCCATTGCCAACGCCGACGCTGGTGCTTATGCCTACACGGATGAAGCTATCAATCAGGCGTACCGCGCAGTCAGCGAACTGACGAAATCCTGAC
>JAICJP010000142.1 GCA_025928375.1 Candidatus Sulfotelmatobacter sp. | reverse complement strand
GCTCCGCCGCGAAGAATGCGTTTGCCGATCGGATCTTCATTCGGCCACAGGATCTTGGCCATGCTTTCGCTGACCACCGTAACCGGTTGCGTTCCTTGGCGGTCTTCTGGGGTGAACACGCGCCCACGGATGAGAGGAATCCCCATCGTCCGGAGATAGTCGCCCAAAACCCAAGTCTGGCGAACGGCGGGCGTGGTCGAGCTATTTCGTCCTTCAATCTCGACCGCATCCAGTTCATTGCCGTTGAGGGGAAGATCATTGGCTACTCCGACGGACACAACCCCCGGGAGTTGGGAAAGCTCCAGCAGCGCGCGCTGGTAATAGTTGCGAACGTCATTCGCGTGCGGGTATGCCTGCTTCGGAAGGGGCGCTGTCATCGCCAAAACTTTTTCTGGCTGGAAGCCTGGATTGGCGGCGAGCAGTTTTTCGAAAGTCCTCAGCAACAGGCCTGCACCGGCGAGCAGCAACAAGGCCAGCCCGAATTCCGCGACCACGAACGCGCCCTGCGCTCGGTGGCGAGTCCTACTGCCTGTGCCGCTTCGACCTCCCTCTTGCATACCTTCCCGCACACCGCTCCGTGTGGCGTGCAGGGCTGGCGCCAAACCGAAAAATACAGCTGCGAGGAATGTGATAGCGAGCGTAAAGATCACTACCCCAGCATCCATATCTATATGCCGGGGCAGTGTGATGGTTGCGGGCACCTGCTTGAGCAAAAAATTCTTGAACCAGATTGCCAGACCTAATCCCAAGGCTCCGCCCAGGGACGCTAGCAGTAGGCTTTCGGTGAGTAACTGCGTCAGCAGACGAAACCGGCGCGCGCCGAGGGCGGTGCGAACGGCCATTTCCCGTGCTCGGCCGGAAGCGCGCGACAACAGCAGCAAGGCGACATTTGTGCATGCAATCAGGAGCACAAGCCCGACCGCGCCCTGCAGCAGCAACAATAGAGGCCGTACGGATCCTGAGACTTCGGTTTGCAACGGGTCGACGACGGCGACCAGCTTTGCATTGGTGAACGTCTTCACCAGGTCCGCGGGATACGCCTGATAAATCCTTTGCGCCATTGCTTCGGATTCGCCGCGAGCCTGGGCCAGTGTCACTCCACTCTTGAGGCGAGCCACCACGTCATCGTTGAATCTTGCCCAGCCCGAGAGATCGGCCGGGGTGAATGCCCTGGGGACCCACAACTGCCCCGGTTCGTTATTGCTGGACGCACCGGCGAGAGGGAACTGGAAATCCCGTGCCATGACTCCAATGACGGTGTACGGAATGCGATCCAGCCTGATCGTTGTTCCGATTACATCGCGGGATCCAGCGTATCTGCTCTGCCACAGTCCGTAGCTCAGAATCACCACAGCCATTCCCGGCCGGTCTTCGTCAGCATGAAAACTTCGACCGAGAATTGGTTGAACCCCGAGAAGAGGGAATAGATTGGCAGATACCCGAGCTGCTGTAATTCTGGTCGGTTCCCCAACTCCCGACAGTTCGAAGTTATCATTCCGGTACGCTGCCATACCCTCGAAGGACTTTTGTGCTTGCTCGTAGAGCATCAGATCCGGAATGGAAAACGCGATCTTGGGAAATCCGAGATTTGGAACGCCTTCATGTACCGCTACCAGCTTCCCGGGATCGTCAAAGGGAAGCGGGCGCAGCAGGACGGCATTGACCACACTGAACATGGCAGCATTGATGCCAATTCCCAGCGCCAGTGTCAGTACTGCCACCGCGGTAAAGGTTGGTTGTCTCCCCAAGACTCGAAGACCATAGCGCACGTCCTGGAGTACACCACTCATGCGTGAACATCCGCCATGAGCTTCTTCAGTTCTTCTTCGGCGACAACCTTGCCGTCGAACAAATGCACTTCTCTTTGCGCATGCTTGGCGAACCGCGGGTCGTGAGTCACCATGCAGATGGTCGCGCCTTCGCGATGCAGGTTCTGCAGCAGTTCCATCACTGCTTCACCATTTCGCGAGTCCAAGTTTCCGGTAGGCTCATCGGCGAGCAGGATGGACGGTTTCCCTGCCAGCGCGCGCGCCACGGCGACACGCTGCTGCTGACCGCCCGAGAGTTGCGACGGATAGTGCCGGACCCGGTGCGCCATGCCGACACGCTCCAGCGCTTCCATGACCCGCTGCTTGCGCTCGGCCGAAGGCATCCGCTGACGGTACGTCAACGGCAATTCGACGTTCTCGTAGACTGTGAGATCCCCAATCAGGTTGAAACTCTGGAAGATAAATCCAATCTCCTGGTTGCGGATGCGAGCCCGCTCGGCAAAATCCAGGTTCTCCACGGGTTTGTTGTTCAGCATGTAGCGGCCACCGGTGGGAGTGTCGAGCAGGCCGATGATCGACAGCAGCGTCGACTTGCCACAGCCCGACGGGCCTGACATGGCGACATACTCACCTTTGTTGACCATCAGGTGCACGCCCGACAGCGCGTGAGTTTCGATCTCGTCGGTGTAGAAGACCTTGGTCAATTCCGTGATTTGGATAAGCGGTTGGCCATTGTCTGACATGAAACGTTTGCCTCGTTTTCTTAGGATTTTTTACCGCTCAGTCTTGCAGACGAATCCGGTCCGTGTTGTCCCAGCGCGACATGTCGGAGAGTACAACCGTGTCGCCTTCGTGCAGTCCATCCTGAATTTGAATCGAATTTACCGAAGCCCTCCCGACCTTCACCGGCACTCGCACCGCATCGTGCCCGTTGGGATCGAGTTTGAAAAGAGAGATCGTGCTGTTTTCCTGTCCGAAAGCCGGACGCCCCACGTACAGAACGTTATCCAGCTTTTCCAGATCGATGGTGCCGTCCACGCTTAGGTTCGGGCTGGCGCCTCGCGGCAACTCGCCTGTTAGTTTGACGTCAACCGTAACCGTTCCGTTTTGCACGGCCGGATCCACCCGCATAACACTGCCGGCGATCAGACCGTTATGTGTGTCCACGGACACCGATTCCCCGATCTGGACGTCTCGCGCCTGCGTTTCCGCGACTTTCAGTTCGGCCATCAGATGATTCGGCTGCACGACTTTGGCGAGCATCGTTCCCGGAGCCACGTGCTCTCCTACATGCAGCGGCATTTCCACGAGAACGCCATCGATTTTCGCGCGTACTTTCAGGGCATCGAGTTGCTGTTGCTTCAGCTCGGCTAGCGCTCGCATCTGATCCACTTTCGCCTGCTGCTCGGCTAATTGGGCATCAATCGCCTTCTGGTTGCTCGCCAGCCGCTGGTCTTCCAAATCATTGCGGATGGTGAACTCGTCCGCCTTGCCTTTGGAATTCTTGTACGCCATGCCGGAGATCACGCCCAGTTCGTACAACGACTTATCGGTGTCAGCTTGCATCTTGGCCTGCGCATAATCGGCCTTGACCGTGGCCGCGCCCGCCTTCTGGTTCATCAGGTCGCTTTCCAGTTTCATGCGCTGGCTCTGAAACTCGGCCTCGGCTGCTTTCCACTGCAGGCGCGCGTCTACCGCCGCCTGCTCCACCTGCGAATTACTCATGTCCAGAATGATGGTGTCCGGTTTGACGACGGTGCCGGGCAATACGCGAATGCGGACTACGGTCGCTTCGGTTTCAGCGGGAATCTGCAGCACGGATTCTTGTGACGGAACCAACGTGCCAATGCCGCGCACCTGGCGCAGCATCGATCCGCGCTTGACGGTGTCGGTCCATACCGTGCCGCGTTCCACACTCGGAGCGGCGGGTTTCAGGCGGTACACGAAAGCGCTGACCGCGACAACAGCGACGACGATGACTGCCACCATAATGATCTGACGGCGGCGTTTGCGTTCCTTAAACTCTGGGCGGGCGATATCCATCGAACATAGGAAGGGCAACTGGTCGGCCAATCCGGTAATCAGGCAAGTGATTGAAACGAAATGGCCTCTCATTTAGAACACGGTCGCTCCCCAACTCAGGATGTTCGGCAGGGGATTTAGCTGTCCACTCCCGGACACTATTCGCTTGTGTGGGGCGGACGCCATTGTTCGTGCCGCGAGCGCAAGCGAGCGTGACAGCGTCACTCCGTACCGAGGTGGGCGGACGCGTTGATCCGACACCAAGCGCCCCATACTCAGTTCAAATTCGATAACATAGAACTTCGTCACCTTGGAGACTTCTTTAATGCAGCGTCGCGAAGTTCTTCGCCTGCTCGCCACCGGGACTGCCCTCCAACTTGCTCCCAGCAAGTGGCTGGTTTTTTCCCGCGAGGCGCGCTCCTTACTTGCCGAAACCCGGTCTCTTCGTACTCTGACGCCACACCAGGACGCTACCCTGAAAGCCTTAGCCGATACGATCATCCCCCGCACCGATACGCCAGCGGCGAGCGATGCCGGAGTGAGTGAGTTCATCGACTTAATCCTGACCGAGTGGTACGACGCCCCCGAACGCGCACACTTTCTGGATGGACTGGCGACCGTCGATCCTCAATCGCGAACTTTATTCCAAAGAAATTTCATCGACTGCTCGACGGAACAGAAAGGAAAATTGCTGACCGAACTCGGCGCGAAAATGCTGGAGGGCGCTGTGCCCGGCAGTCGGCGCCGGTCCATCCAGCGCCCCGCTCCGCCAAAGACGAACTTCTATGCCGACTTTCGCCGCCTTGCTCTGACCGCCTATTACACCTCTGAGGCCGGCGCCACCCAGGCATTGCATTACGAAGTCATACCGGAGCAATACCAGGGCTGCAACATCTCCCCGGCCAAGGAGCCGAAGCAGCCGTGAGCGATCAATCTACTTACGACGCCATCGTTGTCGGCTCCGGCATCACGGGAGGCTGGGCCGCCAAGGAACTGACGGAAAAGGGACTGAAAACGCTGGTGCTGGAAGCCGGCCGCCCCATCGTTCCGGAAGAAGACTACGTTGAGCACGTTCCCAGTTGGGAGATGAAATTCCGCGGCATGGGAGACCGACGCCGCTTGCGCGAAGATCAACCCATCCAGAGCACTTGCTACGCCTGCGATGAGTGGTCGTCAAAATTCTTCGTCAGCGACAAAGAACATCCTTATACCACTGCACCCGGCAAGCCCTTCCGCTGGATTCGCGGGCGCCAGGTCGGTGGCCGCTCGATCACGTGGGGACGCCAAAGCTACCGCTGGAGCGATCTCGACTTCGAAGCCAACCTGCGCGACGGCATCGCCATCGATTGGCCGATCCGCTATGCGGATATCGCGCCCTGGTACGACTACGTCGAGGATTTCGCAGGAATTTCGGGCGAGGCGCTCGGCCTTCCGCAATTGCCCGACAGCCACTTTCTTCCGCCCATGGAACTGAATTGCGCGGAGAAGTTCGTGCGCGACGAACTTGCGAAGCATTTCGGCGGCGACCGCGTGCTTACCATCGGCCGCTCCGCCATTCTTACCCAGGCTCACAAAGGACGGGCGGCGTGCCACTACTGCGGTCCCTGTGAACGCGGATGCATCACCCTTTCTTATTTCAACAGCATCAATGCCACCCTTCCCGCCGCTGCCAAGACCGGACGCATGACGTTGCGCCCGTTCAGCGTCGTTCACAGCGTCATTTTCGATTCCGCAACTCGCAAAGCCACAGGTGTGCGTGTGCTGGATTCGCGTGATCGCAAGCCGCTCGAGTTTCGCGCCAAGGTCATTTTTCTCTGTGCCTCCACCCTGGAGTCGGTTCGCCTCCTCTTCAACTCATCCACGACCGAGTTCCCGAATGGCCTCGGAAACTCCAGTGGCGAGCTCGGCCACAACCTGATGGATCACGTGAAGACCGGCGGAGCTGACGCTACCCTCCCCGGCATGGAAGATCGCCATATCATCGGCCGGCGTCCCAACGGGATTTATTTGCCGCGTTTCCGGAACGTGAAGACCAAGCATCCAGACTTCTTGCGCGGTTACGGATTTCAGGGCCAAGGCTTCCGCGAAGGATGGGCCCGCGGAATCGGACAGGATGGCTTCGGCCCCGAATTCAAGAAGTCCCTGAGCCAGCCCGGCCCATGGCAATTCAGCTTCTACGGCTATGGCGAGTGCCTGCCCAATCACAACAACTTCGTCGAACTTGATAAGGAAAAGCGCGACGCCTGGGGAATTCCAGTGCTCAAAATTCATTCCTCTTGGGGAGAAAATGAGCTGGCCCTCCGTCGTGATATGGCCATCAGCGCCGCCGAAATGCTGGCCGCCGTCGGTGCACGCGACATCCAGCCCTTTGCCGAGAACGAGCCACCCGGATTCGCCATCCACGAGATGGGCACTGCTCGCATGGGACGCGATCCTAAAACTTCCGTGCTCAATGGATTCAATCAATCGCACGACGTGAAAAATCTTTTCATCACCGACGGCGGTGCCATGGCATCTTCTTCCTGCGTGAATCCGTCACTTACATACATGGCCTTGACCGCGCGCGCTTGCGATTATGCCGTCCAGCAAATGAAACGAGGTGAACTGTAATGACCAGTCGCCGGGAATTCCTGAAATCCTCATCTGCCGCGCTGGCAGCTGTCGCATGTACGCCGCTCCTGTTCGCGAAAGCCTCCGCCCCTCGCATCCCAATTGCATTTTCGACCCTCGGCTGTCCCGCCTGGGATTGGACAAAGATATTGGATTTCGCGAGCCAGCACGGATTCTCCGCCATCGAGTTGCGCGGGCTGCAGGGCAACATGGACCTGCCCTCGAACCCGCTCTTCTCCCCAGATCGCATCGCGCAAACTAAAACCGACATCGCCGCCGCGAAGCTGAAGATCGCTTGCGTGAGTAGCTCCGCCAATCTGTACTGGGACGATCCCGAAAAACGCGCCAAGGATTTATCCGATGCCCGCCGTTTCATCGAACTCGCGTCCACTCTGGGAGCGCCTTACGTACGCGTGTTTGGCGGCAAAGAGGCGGACGACAAGGCTCCTGCTCCCAACGATGCAACCAAAAAGCGTGTAGCCGCAGCCTTACGGGAACTGGGCGATTATGCTGGACCACGCAAGGTGACCCTTATTCTCGAATCGCACGATCACTTCACCTCGTCAGCCACGTTGAAAGATGTGATGCACTTGGCCGATTCGCCCCACGTCGGCCTGCTCTGGGACGCGCATCACACCTTCGCCACCTCAAACGAGGATCCAGAATTTACGGTTAAGCAAATAGGGCAATGGATTCGCCACACGCACTTGAAGGATTCAGTCGGTGAAGGTGAAGATCGAAAGTATGTCTTAACCGGACGTGGAACCGTCCCGATCGCCCGCCAGATCAAAGCCCTGCAGTCGGTCGGCTACAACGGGTTCTACTGTTTCGAATGGGAAAAGGTCTGGCACCCGGACCTGCAAGATCCAGAGATCGCCATAGCCGACTACGCCAAAGTAGTAGGCCAATGCCTAGGCGACACGAAAGCCTGTGGGCTCTCATAAGCCCACGTAGGGACCGCCCTTTGGGCAGTCCGGGTTCTGCAAACTCTACGCCAACCTAGCGGCAGCCACCCCCGGCTGTTCGGCCGGGCGAAGCGTGGCAGCCTGCGGTCGCTCATCAGAAAACGTCTCGCTCTTTCCATCCCAATAAATCTTCTTACCCGACCAATAAGCCTCAGTCGCCATCATGCAAGCCACAGAATGCGCGAACCCATCGTGTACCGTAGCGTGCGGTTGCTGTCGCGAACGCATGCAGTCCAACCAGTTCCCCATGTGTTCCAGAGTCAAGTCGTCAATGCCCATCGGCGGCAAGCCTTTCTCCCCAGGCAGCAGAAGGTATCTGGATGCCCGCTTCCGCTCCACGTCCGCATCGTCCTCGTGAGTGCCCTTCTCCTCCACCACCTGATACCGCGGGCTCCCTTCGCCTCCAAGGTTGAATAGCGTGGCTTTCTTCCCCATGAAACGTGTGAAACTGGGCGCATCGTTGCCGAAGCTTGTCGAGTAGCGGACAAGAAAGCCCTTGGGATATTCCAGCAGCGTCTCAAACGTGTCCGCATTCTCGCGCCCATCGTGCCAGGCCAAGACGTCGCCGTGAGAGACCACAGAAGCAGGGAAGTGATCGTCCATCATCCAGTGCACCAGATCGATGCCATGGCTCATCCATTGATCCGGAATTCCACTGGAGAATTCTTTATATAACCTAAATTCAAAGTACCTCTGCGGATCGAACGGCCGCGCCGGCTTGTTCATCAGCCATGCATTCCAATCCGTATCCTGCTCGCGAATTTCTTTCACCTCAGGACGCCCGCGCCAGCGCGGCCCGTGATAATTCCACTCAATTTCAATCTTGGAAATGTCCCCCAGAGCGCCGCTGCGCACCACCTTGTATGCCTCTTGCGGATAAGGCTCGCTGCGATGTTGTGTTCCCACCTGCACAATCGTATTGGCCTGTAGCACCGCGTCGCGCGCGGCTTTTACCTCCGACAGAACGTTGCCCATCGGTTTTTCAACGTACGTGTCCTTGCGCGCCTCGGCCGCCATCTTCAGAATCGGAGAATGGGAATGCTCCGGGGTCGAGATGAGCACCCCATCGACATCTTTCATGTCCAGCAATTCCTGCGGATGTTGTACCGCCCGCGGAGTCCGCCCGTAATATCCCGCGTTCGTGGCGGCAGCTTTTTGACGGTTCACCGTCCATAGATCGCACACCGCAACCATCTCCACGTTGTGGCTGGACTTCAGCTTCGACGCGATCAAATCCAGGTCGTGGCCACGACTCCCGTTCCCAATGTGTCCCAGGGCGATGCGATCGTTCGCGCCAACGATTCTCGAGTAAGACAACGCGCTGCCGGGCACAACCATTGTTCCTGCAAACGCCGCCGCAGACTTCCCGATAAAATCGCGCCGGTTCATCCCAGACGAATCAGTCATGTTCTCTCCAATGGAAAATAAAGCCCGAATGAGAATAAAACACCCAATCGAAAATGAAACCCGTAGCGGCAGTCCCTCAATCTTTCAAGGTCTTTAAGCCGCGATTAAAATGCCTTAACTACTCTTAAGTCCATTCGGCGCCAGCGGCAACGCCCGTAAGCGCGTGCCAGTAGCATCAAAGAGCGCATTCGCAATGGCAGGCGCCAGCCCAATCATCGGGCACTCGCCTGCACCCACCGACGGAATATCCTTGCGATCCAGCAGCACAGTCTCAATGACCGGAAGATCACTAAACCGCGGCACGCGATACTGCGATAGCCGCCCATTCAGAATTCTTCCATTCGAGAACTCAATCGCTTCGAACAGCGCTCCACCGAGTCCCTGCACGTTCGATCCTTCAATCTGATTGCGTAACCCGTCGGGATTGACAATCGCGCCGCACTCAAACGCGGAAACTACCCGATCCACCTTCACCTCGCCGGATTTTCCATCCACATGGACTTCGGCGAACGTGGCAATGTTTCCCAACTTCTCGTATCCGCCGCCCATGCCGTATCCCTGCCCGGCGTTCTTGCTCTTGCCCCAGCCGAACTGTTTGGCCGCCGCCTCAAACACAGCACGCAGCCGTTCATTCTTCAAATTCTTCAGCCGAAATTCCAGCGGATCCATCTTCACCGTATGCGCCAGTTCGTCTATATGCGACTCGCGCGCAAAGTGGTTGGCAGTCGAGGCCAGCGCTCGATACGATCCCTGGCGCAGTGGCGTTTTCACCGCGTGAAACACGATCCGCTGGTTCGGAATGTCATAGTACGGACGAATCCCCGCCGACCCCGAGTTGTAATTATGAAATTCCCACGCCGTGATCGTGCCGTCGTTCTTCACTCCGCTGCTGACGTCAATCACGCCTGCCGGGCGGAAGTAGGCCCACGTAAATTCCTCTTCGCGAGTCCACACGACTTTCACCGGACGCTTCGCCGCGCGCGCCAGTCGTGCCGCCTCAATCGCCGTCTCTCCGGTATGCTTCCCGCCATATCCTGATCCCATGTCGGGCATCAACACGCGGACGTTTTCTTCCGGAATATGAAACGCTTCGGCCAGTTGACCTCGGACCCCAAACGGCCGCTGCGTTCCAGTCCACACCGTCAACCGATCCCCATCCCATTTCGCCACCGCCGCACGCGGTTCCAGCGGAACGTGCGCGATGTACTGCACCGTGTAGGTCTGCTGCAAGCGGTGATCGGCAGACTTCATCGCCTCGTCCACCGACCCGGCATCAAAGCGGTCGCCATCCCCGGTGACGTCTTTTCCCTCCATAACGTTCTTCCGGAGATAATCGAACAGATCTTTATTAGAAGGCTGAGGATCGGCTTTCCACTCCGCATGAATCGCGGCCGCGGCAGACGAAGCAAGCTGCGAGGTGGGAGCGGCAACCCCGATGAAGTTGCCGTCATGCACAACAGTCACTCCCATGTGCTCCGCTTTTTGCGTATCGACTGAGACCAGCGTCGCCTCAAACGCGCTCGGCCGCACAACTTTCCCATACAGCATGTCGGGGAATTTCTGATCGGAGGGATACCGGTGACGCCCGGTGACGAAATCAATTCCATCCACCTTCGCCGCCGGACGTCCTGC
>JAICJP010000434.1 GCA_025928375.1 Candidatus Sulfotelmatobacter sp. | reverse complement strand
GTCCGCGCGGCGGACTTCGCCGGCAGATGGCGGGACCTCGCCGCGCAGCAAGCGCAGCAGCGTAGTCTTGCCGCTGCCATTGGGGCCCACCAGGCCTACGCGCATTCCCGCGGCGATGATGAAGTTCAGATTTTCGAAAAGGCGGCGGTCCCCGAAGCTATAGGCAACATTCTCCAGTTCGATCAGGCGCTTGGTTTTTCGTTCCGTTGCGGAGAAATCAATCTGGGCAGTCGCACTGCGGGTGCGCGTGTTCAGGTCGGCGAGTTCTTCCATCAGCTGTCCGGCCTTGTCGATGCGCGCTTTGGACTTGCGGGTGCGGGCTTTCGCTCCCCGGCGCAGCCACTCGATTTCGGAGTGCACCAGGTTCTCCAGCGCTTCCTGCCGCTTCGATTGGGCGTGCAAGAATTCTTCTTTTTTCTCCAAAAAGACGGTGTACTGTCCCTTAACCCGCAGGAGCCCGTCAGGATAGACGCGGCTCAGTTCGGCCATCTCGGTGACCACATTTTCGAGGAAGTAGCGGTCGTGACTGATTACGACACAGGCAAAGGCGGCGCGCTCCAACAGTTCTTCCAGCCACTCGATTCCTTCCAGATCGAGATGATTGGTAGGCTCATCGAGCAGCAGGATGTCGGGCGCCTGCACCAGCGCCTCGAGAATCGCGAGGCGTTTGCGCCAGCCGCCGGAAAGAGCCGCGGCGGAAGCGGTCAAGTCGGTGAATCCCGCTCGTCCGAGCGCTTCTGCGGAGAGCGTGCCGCGCTCGGCGTCGGGCACGCTGGATTTATCCATCGCGCTGTCAATCACGGATTTCACCGTGTCTCCGGGGTGAAACTCGGAAACCTGCTCGACATAACTGAGGCGCACGCGTTTGCGATAGGCAATGTCGCCGTCGTCGGGCGTCATGGCGCCAGCCAGAATGCGTAAGAGAGTGGATTTGCCGGAGCCGTTGGGTCCGATGAGGCCGATGCGGTCTGCTTCGGAGACCGTGAAGGAGACATTCTGAAACAAAGGGTCGGCGCCAAATGACTTGGCGATGCTGCGGACATTAATCAGCGGGGGCAACGGACAGGTCTCTCCTGAATGTACTTCGAGATTATCAGGAGTAGCGGCGAGAACGCGTGGACCGGCTAGTTCGCGCAAGGACAGCTGTGGGCTGTACCGGCGAAGCGCAGCGAGCCGGAGCGCTAGGAAATCACCAGGCCGGACGGCCGTCTTTGAAGCGCAGGGTCAGCGTTTCCCCACCATTCACTTTTACAACTTCGCGCGCCAGCGTGAGGTCCGAGCCGTTCTGCTTGATTTTCGATCCCGTAATTTCAATGGGGTCGTCAGCCTTGAAGACGACTCCGACATCGTCCAGAAATTTCTTGGGACAGAGGAAGATGGCCGGATCGGTGCTGTCTTTCAGCACGAGATATGCGATCGGCTTCCCACCGGTGGGAGGAACGATCTTCAATTCCTCCACCACGCCCTTGAAGGTGGTCTCAGTCGCGGGATCATATTTGGGGGCGGCCTGCGAAACTGCCGGGACGGCAAGCGAAAGGATCGCGGCCACGTTGACGAGAGATTTAACGATCGGGCCGGACATATCCATACCGGGCCCTCCATGCGGCGCATCTTAGGACGAAAAAGCGTTGGAAAGCAACCGGAATCGGCAGGGAGGGGCGGCAGAGGCACGGGCGCAGAGGAGGCTCGTATACTCGTTCACGAATGACTTCGAAGCATCCAGATTGCAGGGGCTTGAAACGTGTTCGCTTGCGGATCCTGCTTCTCGCGGCATGGGTTTGCTTTTTTTCACTACCCAAGAACGCCTGGGGGGAGAGCGGAGCAGAAGCCTGGCTGCGCTACGCGCCTCTGAATGAGCCAGCCGCGAAGCTTTATGAGAATGCGCCGGCGAAGATTGTGCTGCGCGGTGATTCACCGGTTCTGCGCACCGCCGGGCAGGAACTCGCCCGGGGGCTCGAACAAATGCTGGGCCGCAGCTTCGGCAGCGGCTCGATAGCTCAAGATGCGTTTTTACTGGGAAAGCTGTCGGATGTGCGGACGCTGGATTCGAAACTAAAACCGCCTCAGGTGCTGAAGCCCGATGGATTCTGGCTGAAGACTGTGCGCATCCACGGAGCGCCTTGCGTGATCATCACGGCGGCGAACGATCGGGGCGTGCTCTATGGCGCGTTCGCGCTGCTCAGCAAGATCGCGCGAGGGGAAAGCATCGCAGCTCTCGATGAGTTGCAACACCCCTATGCGCCAATCCGTTGGGTGAACCAATGGGACAACCTCGATGGCCGCATCGAGCGTGGCTATGGCGGGGCTTCCATCTTTTTCGAAGCGGGGAAGGTTCGTTCTGACCTTACACGCACCGGTCAGTACGCGCGGCTGCTGGCTTCGGTCGGAATCAACGGCTGCACCGTGAATAATGTGAATGCCGCTCCCGAAGTTCTCGACGACAATTTCATCCCGCAACTTGCGCGCATTGCAGAGGCGTTGCGTCCCTGGGGAGTCCAACTCTCCATCTCGGTGGACTTGAGCAGCCCTAAAGTGATCGGAGGCTTGCAGACATTCGATCCACTCGATCCTCTCGTCGCAGAGTGGTGGCGAAAGAAGATAGACGAGATCTATCGCCAGATTCCCGACTTCGCGGGCGTCGTGATCAAAGCCGACTCCGAAGGGCGCTCCGGCCCTTCCGCCTACGGACGCACGCACGCCGACGCGGCCAACGTGGTCGCGCGCGCGCTCAACCCGCATGGGGGAGTGGTCTTCTATCGCGCCTTCGTTTACAACCATCATCTGGACTGGCACAACCTGAAGACGGATCGCGCCAAGGCAGCGTATGACAACTTTCATCCGCTCGACGGCGAGTTCGACGACAACGCCATCGTGCAAATCAAGAATGGCCCCATTGATTTCCAGGTTCGCGAGCCGGCCTCGCCGCTTTTTGCCGGCGTGCACCGCACCAACGAGGCCATCGAACTGCAGATCACGCAGGAATATACCGGGCAGCAGAAGCATCTCTGCTTTCTGGTTCCGATGTGGAAAGAAGCGCTGGACTTCGACATGCGCGTCGGCGACCAGCGCACGCCGGTGAAGGACCTGGTGTCAGGCCGCGTCTTTCACCGTCCCCTTGGCGGCTTCGCCGGAGTGGCCAATGTCGGGATGGATGCGAACTGGCTGGGCAGCCCACTGGCGATGGCCAATCTCTACGGGTTCGGACGTCTCGCCTGGAACCCGAACCTAACCTCGGAGCAAATCGTTGATGAATGGACCCGGCTGATGTTCGGAAGCGATCCGGTGGTGGTTCGAACCATCAACGATTTGCAACTGCGGTCGTGGCGCGTGTACGAGAATTACACCGGCCCGCTTGGGGCAGGCACGCTGACCAACATCACTGGCAATCATTACGATCCGGCTCCCGAGTCTTCGGAAAACAATGGCTGGGGCCAATGGCACCGGGCGGATCACGAGGGCATCGGCATGGACCGGACCGTCGCCACGGGGAC
>JAICJP010000103.1 GCA_025928375.1 Candidatus Sulfotelmatobacter sp. | reverse complement strand
GTGACGATCTGCGGACTCGTGACGTCCGAATCCGTGATGGTCAGCGTTCCGGTCAGGACGCCTGTGGTAGTAGGCGCGAAGACCACGTTGATACGGCAACTCCGGCCTGGCGCGAGGCTACCCCCGCAATTGTTGTTGTCGGAGAAGTTGGCGCTCCACTGGATGTTGCTGATGGTCAGCGTTGTGGTGCCGACGTTCACCAGCGTTACCGTCTGCGAAGCGCTACGTGTTCCAACAACCTGGTTGCCGAACAGCAGCGAGGTCGTGCTCAGGCTGACGCTGCTCACCACCTGTATCGGTGATGCCTGCAAACTGGACAGGAAGTTGGGGTCCCCCGGATAAGCAGCCGCGAGAGTCCTCGATCCTCCAGTCGCGAACGTCAGGTTGCAGCTTCCCGATCCAGCCGTAAGCGCACTAGAGCAAGTCTCTCCCGTGCTGGCGGTGATGGTAACGGTGCCGGTCGGGGCTCCGCTGAATTGCGGGGCCACGCTGAACGCTACCGTGACAATCTGCCCGATGATTGACGGGTTTGGTTTGTCAGACGTGATTGTCGTGGTGGTCGTCGCTTTACCAACAGTGACGACTCCCGGTGAATAGGTGATCGCGTAGTTCGTGCTGGTTGCGCCAGAGCATTGACTGGTGTACGAACCAACAGGACTGCTCGCGGTCACTGGTGCTGGGCACGAGACCGTACCCGTCACGTTAGACGGTCCTTGACCTGGAACGAACCCGTTGTAGGACGGAGTCAGAGTCGGAACCGTACCGCCGTAGGTCATGGACGCCGGATTGGGAGTCGGCGCAATGGTTAACGGCGCTGGGTTCACGACGAGCGTGCCGCTCGCCGTGCTGGCCTGGAAGCCGTTCTGCGCCGCATAGTTCGCGACGAGAGCATGGCTTCCCCCCGCAGGCGCGGTCAAGTTGAACGTCGCCGAACCCGCGGTGAGTGACTGAGTAATTGGCGCGCCGCCGTCAACCGTGAGTGTCACACTTCCGCTCGGGACTACTGGCCCCGTCGTCTGCGCAACGCCAACAGTGATGGCGCCGTCCGCACCGTAAGTGATCGCGTTAGCCGTGATCGTGGTGGTCGTGCCAACAATGCCAGTGCCCGTCATACTGATCGTTACATTCGGACGAACCGGATCGTTGGAGACTATGGTGAGAGTTGCGGTTTGCGATCCCCCGGCCGTGGGCGAGAACGTCACCGTGAACGAGCACGTCTGGCCAGCAGGCACACTGCTGCACACTGTTGGCACAAAGTCAGGCAGGTTCGAGGTCATGCCGTTGATGGTCAGGGTCGCCGTTCCGGTGTTGGAGATCACTACCGGAGCAGAAGTCGAACTGCTGCCCACCGCAACTGTGCCGAAGGCGAGCGAGACCGGCGCGACGCCGATAATAGGAACGGGCGAGATGGTCGCCGTATTCGACCAGCCGGAGAGCAGGGCAGAGGTTGTGTTGTAAATCTGCTCGTGAGGCAGGTTGAATCCGTCGTCGATGGCCTGGGCGCGATAGTAGTACGTCGTTCCAGAGGTGAGCGGTGTGGGATCGTTCACCGTGATGATGCTACCGTAGTCGATTCCTTCACCTATAACGTTCTGGGTTGAACTCGCCGCGACCGGAATACTCACGGGAGCTGGGAACAGTGAATCGGTATCGCGTTGGACCGTGAAACCGGTCTCACTCGCCGAATTGTCGGTGAACGAGATATCCACGCTACCATTCGTGTTTGCGGCAACGACCAACGGGCCCGGCGTGTTCGGGGGAACCTGCCACATAATCGGCCGCATCATGTCGTTCTCTTCGTGGCCGAGGATGTGACAATGCCACACGTACTCCCAACCGAAGTTAGTCGGGCCATCCGCAGTGCCTGAACCGCCGTTGCTGAACGGGTTCAAGTTCGTAAAGTTCATATTTGAGCCGGTTACGTCGTTCAGGCGAACGCTGTTCGGGATCGGCCACGGAAGCTGCGGCGTGATCGGCTGCAATCCCACGATGATGTCTTCCAGCGGATTCATCCTCACCGTGTCTTTCCAGCCCATCTCGTTAGCGTCTGGCGGACGGAGCGAACCGTCCCATCCCACGCGGTTGATGACCTGCACGTTGAATAGGTGGAAGTGGATGAAGTGACTGTCCACTCCGTTGTGGGTGATCTTCCAGAGTTGCGTATCGCCCTGGCGGATGATCTCCGTCGCGGGATCTACATATCCCAGTGGAATCGTTGTCTGGTTCTGGAAGTTGACGTTGGGCAATTCTGTACCGAGCGTGGCATTCATGCGGCCGTAATCCAAGGTAAACAGTTCCTGGATGGCCTTGTGATTCAGCGAAGCACATTGGGTAGGGGCGGTCGTCGTTCCCGTGCAAGCTGACGGTTCTTGGCTCAACAGCGCTTCGAAGGTCAGCGGAGCAAGGGGGTTGAAGGTTAGAGTGTCGGCAGAGATGGACGCGTACGTCGGCGGGAAGGTGGCGGCATACGCGGAGTTGTAGTTAGGCTCTGGCACAATGGTCGTGGGCTGCGTCGAAGCGAACAGGCCTTTGGTGGTTGCCGTCGATGCGAACGCCGCTTTCAATGCTGGCAAACTGAAAGCGATCGGGTTGGGCGCATTTCCATCCACGATGACTTGCATAACCGTGCGCGTGTTGGGGCCGTAACCCGGAGGCGTGTTGGGTGCGCCGCCGATTGGTGTCTGGTCGCCGTCTCCTGTGAAGTAATCGAGACGGGAGTCGTTCGCCGGCGCGGGCGTGGGCGCGTCATTGTAGAGAATGAGCGTCTGACCCGCGAATTTGGAGAAGTCGACGATCACATCGGCGCGCTCCGCCGGCCCCAGCCACAGGCCGTGGACAGCTACGCTGCCGATGGTGATGCTCCTCACGTTCTGCTCGTAGTTGATTGCGGTCGGGGGGATCACGACCGGAGCGGGCAGCAACCCTCCTTCGCTTCCGATCTGAATCCAGGCGGGGCCAGCGTTGCGCGGGTCAGGCGCTCCACCGGCTCTACCGTCCGCCGCCCACATCGTCTGCGGGGCGGGGATTCCAGGTTGCGGACCGTAGTTCGGCCAGCAGCCGCTCGGTAGTCCAGTTCCGTTGAGCGGGTTGCCGGTTCCGTCCAGTTTGCCAGTAGCCAGGCCGATCACCAGACCGGGCACGGCAACTGGGTTGATCGTGCTGCAAAGGGGCAGGCCCGATCCTGACGTTGGGGGAACCGCGGGAAGCATTGCTACTTCCGTTGGATTGTTTGGATCAGCCTTGAACCAGGACAGGTTCCAGGAACGGTCATTTCCGGCGCTCAGTATTTGGAACCGGTAAGCAGCCGGGGCCACGTGGAGAACCGGATAGGCCTTGCCATTGACGACGGGAGTGTCCATGAACGACTCCGGCGTGCCGGAGGCATTCGGAACGATTGGGCAGCCAACCTGGTTGTTATTTGCGGGCGAGGGAGCCAGCACCTGACCCGGGAAGGCGGCGGATGTGCATGGAATCGTCACGGCGCTCGGCGGAGTAGCCGCCGTTAGCGTCGTCATCGGCGGGAAGAACCACGGGCCGTAGTCCCAGCGCCCGAATGGATTGCCTCCTCCCAGCGCGTCTGCCGGATCTTGGTTGGGCATGTAGACATGGGAAAACCAGAGGTCGCCGTTGCTACCGCTTGCAGAAAGCTGCGTTGCTCCGAAGTTCCCGTCCCAGGTTGGATCTTGCGCATCGAGTTGCGCTTTGCTGGGAACGAATGTTTTGTCCTGGATTACGAGCGGGATCAGGTGTGTGAGATCACCAGCGGTAATGCTGCCCGGAGCGGTCGCCGTTGCCAGCGCCGTTTCTTCGGCGGGATCGTAGATAAGGTACCCTGCCGCTTCTCCGGCGTAGACATTCAGCCGCGTGATGCCGTAGGCGTGGTCGTGGTAGAACATCAAGCGTCCGCCCTGCTGGTTGGTCCAGTAGAACGTCATGTCACCGGCTGGCGGCATGGTTGTCGCGCCTAGAGGCAACGTGCTTGGATTGCCAGGAGTGAAGCAGTTGGCCGTGACTGTCGCGGTGCAGAAGGGAACGATATTGCCTCCCGAGAAAAACATGTCCGGAACAGGCTGAGTGCTCGGCCCGTTCATGGGAGTATCGCCCTCCGGCGTCGTCCACTGGTGCGGCGTACCATCACTGATCCACGGAGTTGCTCCGCCGTGTAAATGAAGGGTGGCGCGGTTCTGCGGATCATTGGGGCCAGAGCCCATGTAGGTTGTATCGACCGGAATAAATAAATTGCCACCCTGGCCAGTGGGAAGCAGATTTCTGAACAGCACGCGCACCGGCCGATCTTTCTGCGCAAGAATCACCGGGCCTAGATACGCTTGGGTGGTGCAAGTCGTGCTTGTGGTGCTTGCCAGTTGGCAATAACCACGCAGCGTTGTCAGTGGCAAGTCGGCATGCATCTGCGCCGAATACTGCACCAGCCCGATGATGTAGAAGTCGGAGCCCGGAAAAGTGGCAATATCCGGAGTTGCAATGGCAGATTTCAGGTCGGGCAGCGCGTCCTTAAACTTCTGCATACCTCCCGTATACGGCGGCCCGATGATCGCTGTCGCCATCGCACCACCGCCGCATGCGGGCTGGGCCGCGCCGCCGCAGGTCGGAGCCAACAAGGAACCGCCAGCGCCCACGTCCACGATGCTGACCACGGGCATGGTGTAATTGGTCCCGCTTCCGCTAAGCCCTGTGATTGCGCCGGTCGAGTCAATCGTTGCGCTCGCTGTTGCGCCAGTGCCGGTAGGATCGGTGATCACGACGACGGGATTGACGTAGCCGTCGCCGCCATTAATCAGCGTGAAACCTGTAATCGTGCCGGCTGGAAGCGGGCTATTTGCCCAATTGGCCACCCCGAAGAAGTCAGTGCATGGGGTCACTGTCGTTCCTGAGGTCGGATCGACATAAACCGGCGCACCGCTTGTGGAATCGAAGTTGTTGCAGGTTGGAACTAGCTTGCTCTGGGCTGTAAGGGCTCCGCAGAGCAGCAGGAGAAGGAACGAAAGACAAAGTAGGCGTTTCATGATTACTTTACCCCCTTACCCGTTCTGCGGATATGGGACGCGCGTCGGTCAGCCTGTTTGACCGCTGCTGCCCAACGCTGGCTGTTCTTCATCTTCCCCATGCCCATCTGCCGCATCGAGACCTTCTGCCCGGACTGGGGCATTGCGTTCTGTTGTGTTTGCGTTTTTGTTTTTGTCTTTGTTTGCGCGACAGCAGTTACGAGAAACAGGGTCGCGATGAGGACGGGAACGACTAAGCGCGAAAATACTGACGCTTTCTTCATCGATATTCTCCTTGTGAGAACAACCGCACGGAAATCGGGAGAGGTCTGAACGCCGGTCAGGGGGTACAGCTCCGGGCATATAAACGCCCTGTACAACGACTGCCCGCAAACGCTAACGCCAGTTTCTAATGTGCGAGCACAACGGTAATCATTAGCCGCAATTGTTGCCGTGTTTGCTTGGCAATCGCTTTATCCTTTTCTGGGATACATGTGGAGGGAATTGCGCGTCTTTGCGCTCGCACAAAACGTGACGCTGGGCACAACCTGCCGTGAGTACAATCACGGATCGTTCGCTGTGTTCCAATTACCTTTACTCAAGCCCGTACTGGACTTCAAGGGATGCGGGTGAACAGTGCAGCTCTCAGGAAGCATGAACTTGGGAAAGACCCCTGGTTCTGGTTTGCATACTTCCGAAATCCCCCCGCTGTTCCTGTTGACTGTGTTCGCAGCCACAATGTTGTGAGATCCTCCCCCGTCCCGGCCCCCTGTTCGAAGCAGTCGAAGATTGATTGCCACGTTGATGTGCTGACCGCAACCTGATGGTTGCTGGCAGCAGCAGCTTGGTGCATTTGGAGGTACGCGTTGCCAGCCAGAGAACTTCTTGAACCTCACTCCTCATTAATGGCGGCTTACCCCAGCTGGAGACCCCGTCGGAAAGCACCTGCCACGATGGGCGTGCGGATCAATGGCGTCCTCTCGTCCTTTGAAAACCCTCTTACCCAACTCCAACGAACGTCTCTGTTCCGAGACCTCTCGGCTTCGCAATGTCGCGAAATATCTGGCGCGGGCCGGGAACGAACTTTTTCCCAGGATGAGAGCATCATTAGCGAGGGCGATGCCATGTGCTCGGTATCGCTGGTAACCGCCGGACATGCCAAGAGCGTGCGTCATAGCGCCGTCGGGAAACTTGTGATTCTCCACGTGCTCGGTCCGGGAGATGTTTTAGATGGGCTGGGGCATGGGCCGGGGAGTACGCATTCAACAGGGGCGTACGCGGTGGAGCACTGCCGCATTTTGAGTTGGGAGTTAGCGGAGTTTGAATCCTTGAGCCAGCGATTTCCCGTCTTGCTGCGCAACTCGGTGCGGCTCCTCACACAGCGCATGCGAATCTTAGAGGGGCGAGTGCACGAGTTCGCCACCGAACGTGTTCCGCAGCGTTTGGCGAGAGTCTTGCTGCGTCTGATTGCGGAGTCTAAAAGCTCTCTCGCCTCCGCCCCAGTCGAACTCTCTTGTGAGGAATTAGCGCAGATGGCCGGAACCACATTGTTCACAGTAAGCCGGTTGTTGTGTGAGTGGGCAGCGCAAGGCATCATCCGGCCGGAGCGTAATGCGATCCTGTTTGAGAATCTCCCCGGTCTTATCGCGGTCGCGACGCAAGATACGGGTAGGAAGGATACCCGTAGGGAAGACTCGCGGTAGGCATAGCCCTTTGAGTGTCCAGGCGAAGTGAGGCGAGCCGGAGGAGATGCCTCAGGAGAGCCCGCGCCCCGATGCTTACCTTAGCTTCGAGTCCGTTCCCACCCGCGGCACTTGCCGCATCGCTCGTAGATACTCGCACAGCTTGCGCACACCTGGCGCACGATCGTCACTTTCAATCCCCGCCTGAGGAAAGATTTAGGTGGACACTTCTCGGAACTGTTTTATAATCATTCTTCTCCAATAATTATGCGTGTTACCCACGAGCAGTTCCGCGAACTGGCGTCGAAGCGCGGTTTGGCGGTGACGCACCAAAGGCAAGTCGTCTTTGAGGCCGTGATTGCTTCCGACGGGCACCATTCCCCGGAAGCAATTTACGCCGCCGTTCGGCGTAGGATTCCATCCATTTCTCTCGCCACCGTCTATAACAACCTGCGGCTTTTCATCGACTGTGGGTTGCTGCGAGAGGTCACTCCTCATGCATCCACCTTGCGGGTGGACGGCAATCTCAAACCTCATCATCACCTGGTCTGCTCGCGCTGCAAATCTGTGCAGGACATCACGGGTGATTTCGTTGACTTCCAACTGCTGGCTCGGCAGGTACCGGGCGGCTTTGATCTGACGCAGCCGTTGATCGAGGTCTTTGGCCTCTGCCGCAGCTGCACGGCCAAAAAGTAGTTTTTGAACGTCGTACGCAATCAAATCCGAAGGATGAAACATATGGAAAATACACTCGCGACTTCATCGGGAAGTGTTTCCCCCGAAACTAAGGACAAGAGCACGTTAACCGAATCGAAGTGTCCAGTAGCGCACGGCCCCCGCAAATCCCACTCTAATGTTGACTGGTGGCCGAACCAGGTAAACCTGAGGGTCCTGCACCAGCATTCCCCGCTGTCCGATCCGATGGGCAAGGAATTCAACTACGCCGAAGAGTTCAAGACGCTCGACTTGAATGCAGTGATCAAAGACTTGCATGCGTTGATGACGGACTCGCAGGAGTGGTGGCCGGCCGACTTCGGCCACTACGGGCCACTTTTCATTCGTATGGCATGGCACAGCGCGGGTACGTACCGCATTGGCGACGGCCGGGGCGGCGCCGGAGCCGGGCAGCAGCGCTTCGCGCCTCTCAATAGCTGGCCGGACAACGTGAACCTCGACAAGGCGCGGCGACTGCTGTGGCCGGTCAAGCAGAAGTATGGGCGGAAAATCTCCTGGGCCGATCTTATGATCCTTGCAGGCAACGTTGCCCTTGAGTCGATGGGCTTCAAAACATTCGGTTTCGGCGGGGGGCGCGAGGACGTTTGGGAGCCTGAAGAGGAAATTTATTGGGGACCTGAGGGCACGTGGCTGGCGGACGAGCGTTACTCCGGGGATCGCGACCTCGAGAATCCTCTCGGCGCGGTGCAAATGGGCCTGATTTACGTGAATCCGGAAGGGCCCAACGGAAAGCCCGATCCCATCGCAGCGGCACGGGATATTCGGGAGACGTTCAGCCGCATGGCAATGAATGACGAGGAGACAGTTGCGCTTATTGCCGGCGGACATACATTTGGCAAAACCCACGGCGCTGCGGTTCCCGCCCAATATGTAGGCGCCGAGCCAGAAGGTGCCGACATCGAGGATCAAGGCTTAGGGTGGAAGAATAAGTTCGGCAAGGGTTTTGGTGCTGACACCATCGGCAGCGGCCTGGAAGTCACTTGGACCCAGACACCTACGAAGTGGGGCAACAACTTTTTCAACAACCTGTTCAACTACGAATGGGAACTGACGAAGAGTCCGGCCGGCGCCCATCAGTGGACACCGAAGAACGGAGAAGGGAAGGGTACGGTGCCGGATGCGCACGATCCCTCCAAGCGTCATGCGCCCTCCATGCTGACGACTGACCTTGCCTTGCGCTTCGACCCGACTTACGAGAAGATTTCGCGCCGCTTCTACGAGCATCCGGAGCAATTCGCAGACGCCTTTTCCCGCGCCTGGTTCAAACTGACGCACCGCGACATGGGGCCGATCTCTCGGTATCTTGGACCGCTTGTTCCGAAGGAAACCCTGGTGTGGCAAGACCCTCTTCCTGCGGTCGATCATCCACTGATCGGCGATCAGGACATTGCCGCTCTTAAGGCGAAGATCCTGAAATCCGGACTGTCCATCTCCCAGCTGGTAACGACTGCGTGGGCATCGGCAGCATCATTCCGTGGCTCCGATAAGCGAGGTGGGGCGAACGGCGCCCGTATTCGTCTCGCACCGCAGAAGGACTGGGAAGTGAACCAGTCGCCCGGACTGGCGAAAACGCTGGAGACGCTGGAGGCCATCCGAAGAGACTTCGATAGCTCGCAATCGAACGGCAACCGGGGGAAGAAGGTTTCCTTGGCTGACCTGATCGTGCTGGGCGGCTGCGCCGCAGTGGAGGAAGCCGCAAAAAGAGCGGGGCACGAAGTGAAGATTCCTTTCTCGCCGGGACGCACCGACGCTTCGCAGGAGCAGACCGACGTTCACTCCTTCGCCGTAATGGAGCCGGTCGCGGACGGCTTCCGCAACTATCTCAAGCGCGGACAGCAACTGTCGCCTGAGGAACTGCTGCTCGATCGGGCGCAGTTGCTGACTCTCACTGCCCCCGAACTGACAGTTCTCATTGGCGGCATGCGCGCCCTGAATACCAATGTTCCAGAGACCAAGCACGGTGTCTTCACCAATCGGCCCGAGACGCTGACCAACGATTTCTTCGTCAACCTGCTTGACATGAGTACGAAGTGGGAGCCCTCCTCTAACGAAGGCGTCTACGAGGGGCGGGACCGGGCGACCGGCAAACTCAAGTGGACCGGCACGCGCGTCGATCTGCTGATTGGTTCAAACTCACAACTGCGAGCAATCGCAGAAGTCTACGCGTGCGACGACTCCAAAGAGACTTTTGTGAAGGACTTCACAGCTGCATGGAAGAAAGTGATGAATCTCGATCGTTACGACCTTGCAGCTGCCAGGTAAGCTGTCAGTTCGAAGGACTCCTGCTTCAGATTGATCGACACTGATCCACAACTCGCAATTTGAACAAAACGGAGAACTTGCAGGAAGGAATGATGGTTGAGCGACCCGAGACATAGGTAACAGATCGTACCGGACACATAGGTTACACTTTCTCCCCTTTCGGGGAGGAAAGTGGATGCCGTGGAAGGAGTGTTCGGTCATGGATGAGAGAGTTAAGTTCGTGGCTCGCCGGCTCGCGGGCGAGCCCATGGCGGATCTGTGCCGAGAGTTCGGGATCTCCCGCAAGACCGGCTACAAGATCTTCGATCGCTATCAGGAATGCGGCATTTACGGGCTCACGACCGAAGCCGACGTCCCTATCGCTATGCCAATCAACTGCCCTTTCAGGTGGAAAACTACATCCTAAACGTGAAGCGGGAGCATCCCACTTGGGGCGCTCGGAAAATCCGCGAGCGACTGCTGCGCGGCTTCGCCGACATCCCGCTTCCCGCCAAAAGCACCATTCATGCCGTTGCTCGATCGCCACGGCTTGGTCGAGCGGCGCAGCAGTCGTTCGCGGCGGCGCGCGCAGGGCACGGCTCTGTCTTTTGGACAGCGCCCCAACGAGCTGTGGTGCACCGATTACAAAGGCGAGTTCTTGCTGGGCAATCGCCAGTACTGTTATCCCCTTACCGTCACCGATCACGCCAGTCGCTTTCTGCTCACTTGCGAAGCGCTTTCTTCCACCCGGGAAGACTACGCTTTCACCGTCTTTGAGCGGCTGTTTCAAGAACGTGGCCTGCCGGCTAACATCCGCAGCGACAATGGGGTCCCTTTTGCATCACCCCATGCTTTGTTCAACCTCAGCAAACTTGCCGTCTGGTGGCTTCACCTCGGCATTGCCATTGAGCGCATCCAGCCTGGCCATCCTCAACACAATGGCCGCCACGAACGCATGCATCTCACCTTGAAAAAAGAGGCCACCAAGCCGGCGGCCGCCAAGTTCCTCCAGCAACAAGCCCGCTTCGACAAGTTCATGGAGGTCTTCAACCGGCAGCGTCCGCATGAAGCTCTGGATATGAAGTGTCCCGCCGAAATCTATCAACCTTCGCCGCGCCCTTACACCGGCCTGCCCGATATCGATTATCCCCACGACAAAACCATCGTGGTCACGGAGAACGTCTTGGAACGTAGCGACAGTTTCGGCTGGGCTAAGGCTCGCGACGAAGAGGAGCAGACGCACTACAGGGTTGCGCTCGTAGGGGAAAAGGTAACCCCAATCACGCAGTTGCTCCCGGGTAAAGGGCAGGAAAGTGCGAGGCAGGCGCTTCAGCAGCCCGTTATCCAACGCCTCCTGAAGTGGTTCAGGAAGCTTATCGTGCGCCTCGCTTCTCACTTGCGTCCTCTAGTACGTTCAAGATTGTCTTTGATCGATCTTTTGCCCTGATTGGGGCTACAAACGAAGCTCAACTTCAGAGATGCACCTCCGCAATTGGCGCGCCTTGTGTTTCAATGCGTCGACAACCTAGCAGGTCGGCCATCGTCGAGCAGAGGTCCACGTGACGTATCGGGCGCTCCCCGAGGCCGGGTTTTTCCACGGCGCTTCCCAAGGTCATCATCCAGGTAGAACGGGTGGACTCAGTATCGCTGCGGTGGTTGAAGAAGCCATTCGTGATCGATCCGTCCGGGTCACGCCCAAACTCGGGGAGAATGAACATCGTCGTTTTGCCTTCGTACTCGGGATCTGTTTCGATGTCCTGCCAGAGCTGGTGAGCAAGCCGGTCTCCTGTTCGAATGCCCGCCACATGAAGCGCATAGGATCCAAAATGCGCTACCTCCACGTCGGTTCGTGCTAGGGGAGATCGAAGAAGCCCGAAAGATGGGATTGATCGAGCTCGCAGATCTCTTGGCGTTGAATGAGGAGGAGGCGTCGGCTCTCCTGGGTCATGGTCCGGGTCATATTCTTGAGGAGAGCCTGTTGGTGCAGCGCTCTGCCGCACTCCACGCAGACTCTGCCGCGACTGCGCGTTATCGTTAGTGCGGGGCGAAGAGGAGCCTACGGCTTCGAGGGCGGGCATTCGCAATACTGCCCAGCGCCGGTGGTTCAGCCGGTATCCACGGCTGGTGCCGGAGATGCGCTCCTCGCAGGGGTTCTCATGTTTGGACCCTCCATTCTCGTTACTCCGGTGCTTCAAGGAGACGCGAGTCACAGGACTCTGTATCTGCCCGATTCTCCTGCTTGGTACGATTTTTGGACAGGAGAGGCGCACAAGGGTGATCGTGAGATCGAAGCGGACGCCACCCACCGCATCCGCAACATTGGGCGAGAGCCCACCGAGATGGCTCCATGGGCACTGTCAGTGATGGCTGGTGGCGGGAAAGCCGTTCTCCCTCTTCCGCCACGCGCGCCAATGTCATCGGACAGATTATTACCCGAAGGAGTGCTTGTTCTGTGGTCTTACACAGATTTGGCCGATTCACGATGGAAGATCGGTACGAAGTATATGCAGCTTCAACAGACAAGCAATTGTGCAGGTCCATTCAAGGAGCAAATGGGCAGGATCTTTAATTCGTCCGGGTGGGGCGCCTACTTCCGGCGGGGACATTTGTTCATCAAGAAAGCTGAAGTTGAGAAGAATGCACCATACCCCGACTTCGGCTGTAATTTCGAATTGTATACGGACATGCACTCGCTTGAGTTCGAGACTCTCGGCCCACTTCGAAAACTGAACCCGGGAGAGACGGCAGAACATATCGAGCGCTGGTGGCTCTTCAAGGATATTGAAAGTGGCGACTCCGAAAGCTGGATTGATTCAATCATTCTCCCGGCCGTCGACCGTGCGGGATGAGGTGCACCGCTGCGTATGGCCCGTTCCACATGGTTACAGTTCGCACGATGTGCCTGTGGCAGGTAAACGGATTGTTTGTTTAGCAGGATTTCCGAGGGTTACCAGTTGAATTGATCCCCCATGTTCATGAATCGAAGAGCATTCTTGAGATCGAGTGGGCTCGTCACATTCGGAGCCAGTATGCCGTGCCTCCCCCGCTTCGCCTCCGCCTCCAATAGTCAAGAACCGTTTCGCTGGAGCACCGATAACCTGGTGTTCTCGTTCGAAGTGAAGGATGGCAAGTTGCGTCAAAAGCGCCTTTTGCCTGCCGGGGCAGCGCCCGACGGGAATACGTCTTCCGGAGTCGAAGTGGCTCTGCAATGCAGCGGAGAGGATTCGCCTGATCAAGGCATGAAATCGGGTTTGGGGCAGCCCGGTGCGCGGCTCCTGTTTATAGGAAAGCGCGAAGAGTCAACGCCCGGGGGCAATCGTCTGGTTCTAACGCACACAGATCCAATTTTGCACCTGCGCGTGGAGTCTGTTTATGAAGCCTTCGATGGCGTCCCGGTTGTTCGTAGTATTGCCGCCATACAATGCTCACGAGAGTGCTACTCGTCAGAGTCGAAGGATGCCCGCCAGCGTACCGCCCATGATCATCTGCTGCGTGCTCACAGGCACATCGCAGGACTTGAATAGCCATCGATATTGGCTGACGACGTGTTCAATTCCATCCAGTCCAGCATCGGATCCGAATACTAATTTGATGAACGCGCTTTCATCGTTAGCTGGCGTTGCCGTTTTCCATTCGCCTTGCCCGGACCACCAGAATATTTTCTTGAATTCATCGAGCCG
>JAICJP010000407.1 GCA_025928375.1 Candidatus Sulfotelmatobacter sp. | reverse complement strand
GCGGATTGCAGCGCGGCGCCCACAAAGCGCTCGGCGTTATAGGCCGGAATGAGGATGGAAACTTTACTCATCAAGTGATCTTGGATTTTTCGGGTGAAACGCTTGACGAACGGGAGAATCCCACTGAAAATAACACAAACCAACACAGAGCGGCGCATCAATTGGCCATCCCTCGAAGCAGTTGTCCCAGAGCCCGGCTGCTGCGACCGCGAGTTGTTGTTCAATCGATCGATTGTTTCCAGCAAACTCAGAGGATTGCCGCATGGCGCGCTCGCTGATCACCGGTGGTGCAGGGTTCGTAGGGTCTCATCTGGCGGAAGAGTTGTTGCAGCGGGGAGACGAGGTGTTTGTCATCGACGATCTCTCCACAGGGCGGATCGACAATATTGAGCCGCTGAAGAGGCATCCGAAATTCCATTACGTGATCGACTCGGTGCACAACGAGCCGGTGCTGGCGGAATGGATCGATCGCTGCGACGTTGTGTATCACCTGGCCGCCGCGGTCGGAGTGAAGCTGATCGTGGAAAGCCCGGTGAACACGATCGAGACCAATGTCCATGGCACCGAAGTCGTGCTCAAGCTGGCGAACAAGAAGAAGAAAAAAGTCCTGATCACATCAACTTCGGAAGTGTACGGGAAATCAACATCCGTGCCGTTTCGCGAGGATCAGGACCTGGTGCTGGGGCCCACGACCAAAGGACGCTGGAGCTATGCGTGCTCGAAGGCGATCGATGAGTTTCTGGCGATTGCCTACTGGCACGAAAAACGCCTGCCCGTGATTATCGTTCGCCTGTTCAATACGGTGGGTCCGAGGCAGACTGGGCGCTACGGGATGGTCATCCCGAATTTCGTTCAGCAGGCGCTCAATAATGAGCCGATCACGGTGTATGGAGACGGCGAGCAATCGCGCGCATTCGGCTACGTCGGGGACATCACGCGCGCGCTGGCGGATCTGGCGCGGCATCCGCAGGCGGTGGGCGAAGTGTTCAACATCGGGAACACCACCGAAATCACGATAAACGCGCTGGCCGAGCGCATCCGGCAGATGACGGGCAGTTCATCGGAAATCGTTCACATCCCGTACGACCGGGCCTATGAGCAGGGGTTTGAGGACATGCCGCGGCGGGTGCCCGATATTTCGAAGATTCAGCGCCTGACCGGCTATAAGCCTAGCGTGGAGCTGAATGAAATTCTGGAGCGAGTCATCGCAGATTTCCGCAACGGCGAGGAGCGCGAGTTCGCCGCGGCTGAGAAGACGGCATAGGCTCGATAGGCGAACTGGCGCGCGCTGCGCTCGCGCGACTAATCTGGGTACTCGGCAACTCCGATCAATTCTGTTATGGCTAAAATCTGCCTGCTGACTCCCACACAGCCGTCGGTGAATCCCCGGATTGTAAAGGAGGCCGATGCGCTGGCGGAAGCAGGGCATCAGGTACATGTGTTGTGCGGGCACACGATCGCGTGGGCTGACGAATCGGACATTCTCCTGCTGCAAAAGCGGAATTGGACGTACTCCTATGTTGGTGGAGTGCCCGGATCCGCGGGGCACTGGTGGACTCGCGCGCGTCATGGAGCAGTCCGGCGCTTTCCACTGACATGGAAGGTGAGCAGGAAGGTTGCATGCTGCGCCTTGGCGCGAATCACGCCCGAATTGCGGGCTGCGGCTTTTAGAGTCGGCGCAGACCTTTATATCGCGCATTACGCGGGCGCACTGGCGGCCGCGGGGGAGGTTGCCAGGCGACGAGGAGTTCTTCTGGCCTTCGACGCCGAAGACTTTGAAAGCGGGTATTACGAGTACAAGAGCGGCCCTAGAACGATCCACCAGTTAATCGAAGACATTGAACGCGAGTACCTTCCGGATTGTTGTTATGTGACGGCGGCATCGGCGGGAATCGGCGCGGCATACTCAGCGAAGTACGGCATCGCGAATCCCATGACGGTGTTGAATGTGTTTCCGCGAAGCGAGCGGCCGTTGGCTTTCCGTGAGACAGACGCGAAAGCGCCACTGAAACTCTATTGGTTTTCGCAGACGATTGGCGGCGATCGGGGGCTGGAGGATGTGATCGGCGCGATGGCGATGCTGTGCGATTGCAAGATTGAGCTTCATCTGCGCGGAAGGTGCGTTTCGGGCTACCAGGAGCAGTTCCTACAGTTCGCGAAGGAGAGGGGAGTCGATCCCGCTACAATCGAGTTCTCTCCACCGGGTGTTTCCGAAGACATGATCCGGTTTTCGGCTGAATATGACGTGGGATTGGCGCTGGAAAAAGCCGTCAGTCCTAATCGGGATTTGTGCGTGACGAACAAAATATTTTCGTATCTGCTCGCCGGGAATGCGGTGGCCGCAACTTCGACCACTGGGCAGAAAACCATCATGGAGAAGCTTGGCTCCGCCGGTTTTCTCTACGAACCGGGGAACTCCGAAGCGCTTGCCCGTGGTCTGCGCGTGTGGCACGATGACCGCTCGAAGTTGGAACGAGCGCGGCGCACGGCCTGGTCGCTGGGGACAAACGCGTTCAACTGGGATCTGGAAAAGAAGAAGCTGGTGCAAGTTGTGGATTCGGTTCTGAATTTCCAGGAAGGCGGAGTGGCGGCAAGGAGCAGTGCCGTTGGATAAGAGCGGGTTGAGGAATGTCGTCATCGTCGCTCCCGAGTTCACGCCGAGCAGCTATCCACCGGCGTTGCGGGCACGCTTTTTCGCGCAACATCTCGCGGAATTCGGATGGAATCCGATCGTGCTCACGACGCATTCGCGCAACTACGCCGTACCAGCCGATCTCGAGAATGAAAAGCTGCTGGATCCGGAGTTGGAAGTTGTGCGGACGCACGCGTTGCCCTTGAAGTGGACCCGCAGGCTCGGATTCACCGACATCAGCCTGCGCACGCTGTGGCCTCACTGGCGGGCATTGAATGCGATTTGCCGCAGCAGAAAAGTCGATCTTATTTTTATTTCCGTGCCACCGAATTTCCCCATTGTTCTGGCCCGTCTGGCGCATGCTCGTTTTGGAATTCCTTACATACTCGACTACAACGATCCCATTACTAGCGATCGTTACTACGATCTGCCCCGAAACCAGCGCCCACCGAAGTGGGGCGTGGTGCGCCGGCTCTACGGGATTCTGGAACCGTTTGCTCTAAGGCGAGTGGACCAGATTGTGGGCGTGGCAGATTCGTACATGTCCGGTCTGTTTACGAATTATCCCTGGTTGGCAGGAACGCGAGCCAGCGCGATTCCTTTTGGAGTGGAGCCCGGCGATTTCGAATACGTGCGCGCGCACCCGCAGAAGAATTCGATCTTTAATCCTCGCGATGGCTTTTTCCACATCAGCCATGTCGGCGCGGGCGGGCCGCAGATGGCGAATGTTCTGCGCGCGTTCTTCAAAGGCGTTCAGAGCTTGAGACAAAGCGACCCCGAGATTTTCCGAAAAGTCCGGATGCATTTTGTGGGCACAACCTATGCGGCCAGTGCCGAGGGCCAGTACCAAATTCTGCCCCATGCACGGGAGTTTGGCCTGGATGATCTGGTCGAGGAGGAGCCCAAGAGAGTGCCGCATCTGGAAGCCATCCAGCTTATGCTGGACTCGAATGCGCTGGTGATCGTGGGTTCGGAAGCTCCGCACTACACGGCTTCGAAGATCTTCCCCTGCACGCTGGCTGGGAAGCCGTTGCTGGCAGTGCTTCACGAGGAAAGCCATGCGGGAAAGCTTTTGCGGGATCTGAACGCAGGAACAGCGCTGACGTTCGGCTCGATGCGACCGCTGACGAGTATCCATAGTGAGATCAGCGGAGCGATGAGGGAACTATTGTGCTCGCCGCCGGACTGGCGACCGGCCACGGCATGGAACAAATTTGAGCCCTATACCGCGCAGGCCGTGACGGCCCGCCTGGCGGAGGTATTTGATCGCAGCGTAAGGTCAGAAAGCGCGGCGGAAGCGAGTCGCGG
>JAICJP010000319.1 GCA_025928375.1 Candidatus Sulfotelmatobacter sp. | reverse complement strand
CTTACTGCTGCTCCTCGGCCGCGAGCAGATCGCTCACAATCAACTCACGCTCGGCGCCTTCATCGCGTTCGTGGCCGCCGTGTTGAGCATGTACAACCCCGTGCGGAAGTTTGCCGTCTTCAACAACAGTTTCCAGCAGGCGCTGGGCGCTTCCGCGCAGCTGTTTAAGTTTATGGACACCGAAGATCTCGTGCGCGAGAGGCCCGGAGCCAAAGCTCTGCCGCGCTTCTCGCATGCTCTCCAGTTCGAAAATGTTTCATTCTCATACCAAGCCGACGGCGAGGGCTCGCGCGAAATCCTGCACAATATCAATCTCGGAGTGCGCCGCGGAGAAATTCTCGCGATTGTCGGATCGAGCGGCGCCGGCAAGAGCACCCTTGTCCACCTGCTGCCCCGCTTCTTCGACGTCTCCTCGGGAAGGATTCTGGTGGACGGCCACGATGTTCGTGACGTCACCGTCTCGTCCCTGCGCTCTCAGATCGGCATCGTGACCCAGGATACTGTTCTGTTCAACGACACGGTGCGCAACAACATTGCTTATGGCCAGCCGCATGTCGCGATGAAAGAAGTGGAAGGCGCGGCCCGGGCTGCGCTTGCTCACGATTTCATTCAAGCCCTTCCGGCAGGTTACGATACTGTGATTGGTGAACGCGGCGTGCGGCTCTCCGGCGGTGAGCGGCAGCGGCTGGCGATTGCGCGCGCCCTGCTGAAGAATGCCCCGGTGCTGATTCTCGACGAAGCTACGTCGGCACTCGACAGCGAGTCGGAAGCTCTGGTGCAATCGGCGCTGCACAATCTGATGAGCGGACGCACGGTTCTGGTCATCGCCCACCGCTTGTCTACGGTCCGCCGCGCCGACCGAATCGTGGTCATTGAAAATGGCACCATCGCCGACATCGGAACGCACGAGGACTTGATGTCCAAGTTGGGCACCTATCGCCGCCTCTACGAACTGCAGTTTGCCAGTTCCGACTTGACCAAAGCGGTGGCGGAAACGTGATCACCCGGCCCCATATGCCCACACGACCTATGCCCATACGATCCATGACTGGCTTTGCCCAGGTCCGAGGCGAAGTGCAAGACGCTGCCGCAAGCTCTGCCGGTTCCAACGGCAGGGTGGCCTTTTCGCTTTCGTTGAAGTCGGTGAATCATCGCTTTCTCGACCTGCACTTCCGCCTTCCTTCCGGCACTGACTCCCTGGAAATGCAACTCCGCCGCCTGCTGAAAGAGAAGATTGCGCGCGGACACATTGAAGTCTCTCTAAGCCTCGAGCGCTCGTCGAGCGAAACGTTTTCCCTGAATCGTGAACTGGTCGGCGGATACATCGCCGCATATCGGGCTGCGGCCGCCGAGTTCTCGCTGGCCGCCATGCCTGACCTGAATGCGATCTTGCGGATCCCCGGCGCTCTCGATTCCTCCGCCGACCCCAAAGACCAGGAAAAGCTTGAGCCGGCCGTCATGGACAAAGTCGCCGAGGTGCTGGATCGTCTCAATCAAATGCGCGAAGAGGAAGGTCGCGGTATCGTTCGCGAACTCCGCGAGCGCATGGCGCATCTCGCCGAGGCCGCAAAGAGCGTGCAGCAGCATCGCCGCACCGTCCTGCACAACTACACCGAGCGCTTACACTCGCGCCTGCAGGAACTGATCGGCTCCACCATGGATAAGGAACGGGTTTTGCAAGAGGCCGCCCTGCTGGTGGATCGCAGCGATATTCAGGAAGAAATCGTACGCCTGGAGACTCACATCCAGCACTTTTTAGGATTGCTCGACGAAGGCGGCGAGATCGGCAAAAAACTTGATTTTCTCTTGCAGGAGATGAATCGCGAAGCCAACACCCTGCTTTCGAAAACTTCCGGCCTCGCGGGCGAAGCGCTGAAAATCACCGAGGCCGGACTGGCCATGAAATCGGAAATTGAAAAATCGCGCGAGCAGGTGCAAAACCTGGAATGACACAGAACCCGCTCGTCTTCATCATCTCGGCTCCGTCTGGTTCGGGCAAATCGACTCTGACCAATGAGATTCTCAAGCTTGTCCCAAACCTGGTGTTTTCCATTTCGTACACAACGCGGGCTCTTCGGGGCAGTGAGCAGAACGGGAAACAGTATTATTTTGTTTCTATGGAAAATTTCGAACGCATGGTCCGGGATGGGGAATTTCTCGAGCATGCGAACGTGCACGGGAGTTGCTACGGGACAGCGCGCCGGTTTTTGCGTGAGGCGGGGACAAGCGGTAACGACTTGCTGTTAGACATCGATGTACAGGGAGCAGCGCAGATAAAAAAGAATTTGACTGAGGCCATCAGCGTTTTTGTGGTGCCACCAGACCGCAAGACGCTTGAGTGGCGGCTTCGGAACCGAGGCGAAAACAGCGAAAGGGACATCCAGCGTCGACTGCAGGACGCTAAGCGCGAGATTGAGGAATACGATAAGTACGACTACGTTCTAATCAACGATCACCTGGAAAAGTCCATTGAAAGATTGGAGGCCATCGTGCTCTCGGAGCGATTGCGGCGAGAGAAACGGACGCTGTCGCAGGAGGAGGCCGCAATTGTGGAACGCGCGGAACGCCTTCGCCTGACCAATCTGAAGGAGAAGGTGCAACCCATTCTTGCATCCTTTCGTGCGGACCTCGCCTCAGCACAGTTGTAGGTTTCGCGGTATGATTAATGCGCGCCTCGAAGTCACTTTATAGGCGGGACAAGCCGATCTCCGGTCCTGTTCTGCGGCACGCAAGGTTCGAACGCTCGGCACTGATTGCAGTGAATAATCAGGTTTCAAGGGGGACGTCCCAATGAAGTTGATCGAAGGCTTCGACAGCAACTATCGCTATATCTTGGTCGCAGCGCGGCGTGCGCGGCAACTCCAGTCCGGCGCCCCACCAGTCGTCGATACCAATTCACGCAAGCCCTGCCGCATTGCGCAAGACGAGATCCGCGCTGGCAAAGTGAAATGGGAAATTCCGGAAACTCGCAGCGCTGCCGAGCAGGCTGCCGAGACTCTCGACAAAGCTCTGGGGCAGGATTAAGCCTCTCCCTCGGCGATCTTCGACGGCCTGATTCCGGCGGAATTTGAAGATCGAAACTGCTTATGAGGATTGCCCTCGGCATAACTGGCGGAATTGCGGCCTACAAGGCTGCGGAGATCGTCCGCCTCGTGCAGGATCGCGGCATCCGCGTGCAGGTCGTCATGACCCGCGCCGCCGAGGAATTCGTAAGACCTCTTACCTTCGCGGCCCTCTCCGGAGAAAAAGTCATCACCGGCATGTTCGCTGCGGGCGAGGAGCATGAACCCAACCTCGACTCCGCCATCGAACACATTGCGGTGGCTCAGTCCATTGACGCACTGCTGGTCGTGCCCGCCACCGCGGACGTTCTGGCGCACTTCGCTCAGGGCATCGCAACCGACTTTCTCACCACCCTGTATCTGGCCACCACGGCTCCTGTCGTAGTCGCTCCCGCCATGAACGTGAACATGTGGAACCACCCCGCCACGCAAGCCAACCTTGAGATCCTTCGTAAGCGCGGCGTGCGGATCGTGGAACCTGGCTCGGGATATCTGGCCTGCGGAATGACTGGCCCGGGCCGCCTGGCAGAAAACGACGCGATCGTCTCTGCGTTGTTGGAAGTTCTCGGCTCGGCGCAGGATCTGGCCGGCGAGACCGTGCTCATCACCGCCGGGCCTACTCGCGAGAAGATTGATCCCGTCCGTTATCTGACCAACCGCTCCAGCGGACGCATGGGATACGCGCTGGCCGAAGTCGCCATCCGGCGTGGTGCGCGGGTTCTGCTGGTGAGCGGGCCGACCGCGCTCACTCCGCCAGCTTCCGCCGAACTCACCCGCGTGGAGTCGACGGAGCAGATGCGCGATGCAGTGCTCAATCTGCTTCCCCAGACCACCATTGTCATCAAGACCGCCGCAGTTTGCGATTACCGGCCCAAATCCACCGCGGGCCAGAAGATGAAGCGGAAAGGTCCCATGACGCTCGACCTGGAGTCGACCCCCGACATCCTGAAAGACATCTCGCTGAAGAAGGGAACGCAGATATTAGTCGGCTTCGCCGCCGAAACCGAGAACGTCCTCGAAAACGCACGCCAGAAGCTGGTTTCAAAGAACCTCGACGCCATCGTGGTTAACGATGTTTCCCGCGAAGGCGTCGGCTTCGATACGGATCGAAACGCAGTCACCATCATCACTCGCGAGGACGTGGTCGAAGTCCCGGAGACCACCAAGTGGGAAGTCGCCCAGCGAGTGCTCGATCAGGTAGTCCGCCTGCGCCAGCCCCGCAATTCTTCAGTCAAAGCCTGAGTGCGCAGCCGAGGATCCCGGCCTCGCATGCGAGCGCCAAAGTATAATCGCCACTGACGTCTCCCGTGACAATGATTCAAGATCCTGAACTGCGCCGTGCTCTGGTGGAGCGAGTTCGCTACTACCGCGAACTCGGCATTTACGATTTCTACAAACGCGAACCAATGAACGCGAGCGCCACCTCCGTACTGGAAGAATGGCCAGTCGGGGGATCCGCAAGCGAACACCGAGAGGAAATGCCAAGAAAATCTGCCGTTCTCGCCAAGCCTGTCGAAGCAGACCCGCTGCCCGTCTCGACTGTCCATCCCGAGCAGAACGTTCTCGATACAGTTGCTGCGCTCCGCCTGATCCGCGAGGACCTGGGCGACTGCACCCGTTGCAAGCTGCACCAGCAAGGCCGCAAGCAGATCGTGTTCGGCGTGGGAAATCCGCGTGCAGATCTGATGTTCGTAGGCGAAGGCCCGGGCGCGGACGAAGATGCCCAGGGCGAACCGTTCGTAGGGCGCGCCGGACAGCTGCTCAACAACATGATCAAGGCCATGGGCCTGCGCCGCGAAGAGGTCTACATCGCCAACGTGGTGAAGTGCCGTCCGCCGGGCAATCGCACTCCAGAGCGCGATGAGTGCGAAACCTGCTCGCCCTTCCTGATGCGCCAGATCGCCGCAATCAAGCCCAAGGTGATCGTTGCCCTGGGCGCCGTGTCCGCCAAAAACTTGCTCGCGATCAACGCGCCTATGTCGGAATTGCGCGGCCGCTTCTACGATTTCATGCCTACAGGAGCCCGCAGCAGCGATCCCGAATGGCAAGGCGCAAAGCTGGCCGTCACCTATCATCCCGCATTTCTCCTCCGCGATCCTCGCCAGAAAGGCGAAGCCTGGAAAGATCTGCAGATGGTGATGAAGTATCTAGGCCTGAAACCCGCAACGCCTGTGTAGGGACGGACGCCCTCGTCCGTCCCGCGTCCGCAGCACGCGTCCGCAAGTGACGAGCCCCGTTAGTTTATCCTTCCCCCAATGCCCGAATTCTGCGACGTAGCCCTTCCCGTCCCCCTGGACATGGTCTTCACCTACCGTGTCCCGGCAGACGCCGCCCCCATCGTGGGCGGACGCGTGCTGGTGCCTTTTCGCCAGCAACGCAT
>JAICJP010000457.1 GCA_025928375.1 Candidatus Sulfotelmatobacter sp. | reverse complement strand
GGACGGTGCCGGATGGGATCGTCTTGTGCCAGGTATTTCATCGCGTCCACGAGCAGTTTTTGCCCGTCTACGTAGCGGGGATCCGAGGTGCGTTCGCGGCGTTTATTGCCCAGCTTAGGAGGGACTGTAATCGTAAAAACTTTGGCCATGAGGAACCCAACTGAAAGTTGTGTCAGTATAGCGTCTGCGTCTTAAATCTCCGAGCTATTTTATTCCACCGTTCTCTTACTTTGCCTTCAACAACTTAGCCTCGCGGCGTCACGGTCTGCGTTTTGCTGGTGGTCTTCAGCTTGAACACGTCGTCGGAAATCTTCTCGCGCAGCTTGATTTGCGAATACTTGGCCAGCCGGTAGTCACCCTGCGGCTGAAAGAGTTGCTGCCGCACCGAAACTCCGCGGTCGGGGTCGATCCAAAGAAAAATCTGGCTATAGGTGTTCTTTACTTTCTGAGATTTCGGAATCAGTTGCAGCTTCGCGGTTTTTATCCCGTCGATCGTCTCCGGACCCATGTAGGTCACATCAAAATTTTTCTGCAGATCCTGGCCGCTGGCTCCGAAGCCCAGCACAATGTAGCTCTCGAATTCCGACTGATTTTTTCCCAAATCATATTCCGTAACCTGGTCCAACTTGGGCTGGTACAGGCGAACCTTGCCGCCGCTCAGCAGAACGAACTTCGGTTCCGGTTTCATGGAGGTTGCGCTGGCGCCCGTCTCCTTCACCTCGGCCATCATCTCCACTTGCTTGTCTGATTTGCGGTAGTAGATCACGCCTTTGTCGACCCCGATGATTTCGTCAATCACCTTCTGGTACGTTTCCCACTCGAAATTCGCTTGCGCCGTGGTGAAGTTCGCGGCCACCGCGTCCATCTTTTTCAAGACAGCGTCCAGAGCGCCTGGGTCGGCCGCCTTCGAGGCTTGCGCAAGCGCCGGGCCCGAATAGGTCGCGATCACGATCAGCAACAGCAGCGAGAGACGTTTCATTCGCGCTTCCTGCTTTCTGGCAACCACGTCTACTCCCGCTGGGCCAGGACTTTGTAGCTCTGAACCTGGCCCTTGCGGTCCGAAACCGCTTCGTAACTGACAATCGAGACCGCGCCGGCAATCGGTTCGATGATGTGCAGCAACTGATCCCGCACCGCCGGATCGTCTCCCGGCGTGACCGCGTTGGCGGCCACCAGAAACGACAAGTGACCGTCGGCTTCGGCGGTCACCACTACCTCGGTCGGATGCGGATTCCGGGAGATGGGTTTGTCATTGAAATTGATGACCAGCGGCGAAAACAGGACAAAGATGATGATCAGCGTCACCATGATGTCGTAGTGGAGGGTGCCGCGCTCATGCTGCCACAGAACATAGCTGCGGATTGTTCGCCAGATGGCGTTCATGGGCACGGGCGCGCCGGGAGCGGTGTCGGTCGTGAGTTCCGCTTTATGCAAGTCTACTAGCTCCTGGCTCCTAGCCGCTAGCTCCTCGCTTGCTCGGATTGCTGCTCAGCCAAAGGCTAGCAGCTAGGAGCTAGAAGCTAGAAGCTTTTCGCCGTCATCCTCTCCGCCCCAATGTACGGCCGCAGCGCCTCGGGAATCAGCACGCTTCCATCTGCCTGCTGATAATTCTCCACGATTGCCACCCACGTCCGCCCCACGGCTAATGCGCTGCCGTTGAGGGTGTGTACAAATTCGGTCTTGTTCTTGCCCTCCGGACGATACCGGATATTCGCCCTTCGCGCCTGGTACGCCTCGAAATTCGAGCACGACGAAATCTCGCGATAGAGTTGCTGTCCCGGCAGCCAGACTTCGATATCGTAAGTTTTCGCCGAAGCTGCTCCCATGTCGCCCGTGCTCAATGCCACCGTCCGGTAATGCAGCCCAAGCTTCTGCAGAACTTCCTCCGCATTCCGCGTGAGCTTTTCATGTTCCTCGTAGGACTGATCCGGACGTGTGAACTTGACCAGTTCAACCTTCTGAAACTGGTGCTGACGAATGATTCCGCGCACGTCCTTGCCGTAAGATCCAGCTTCGCTGCGGAAGCACGGAGTGTACGCCGTCAGCGAAATTGGCAGCTTCGCCGCGTCGAGAATCTCGTCGCGATACAGATTAGTAACCGGAACTTCCGCCGTGGGAATCAGCCACAGATCTTTGTCGCCGTGCGGCACGCGGAAGGAATCGGCCGCAAACTTCGGCAACTGCCCGGTCCCATACATCGACTCCGAATTCACCAGATAAGGCGGTAGGACTTCCGTGTATCCGTGCTCGCGCGTGTGCAGGTCGAGCATAAAATTGGCGAGCGCGCGCTCCAGCTTTGCGCCCAGGTCCCAATACACGGCAAAGCGGGCGCCGGTGAGCTTCACCGCGCGTTCCAGGTCGAGAATGCCGAGTTGCGAACCCAGATCCCAGTGCGCCTTGGGCGTGAAATCAAATTTCGGAGGCGTTCCCCAGCGCCGCACCTCAACATTGTCGTCAGCGCTTTTGCCGACTGGAACACTCGTATGGGGAAGGTTAGGGATGCCCACGAGAATGTCCCGCAGCTGTCCGTCAAAATCGCTGGCCGTTTTCTCCAGCTCCGAAATCTTCTCGCGCAAGTCTTTAGCCTGCGCCATGGCTGCGCTCGCGTCCTGACCGCTCTTCTTGAGCTTTCCTATCTCTTCCGTGGCCTGGTTGCGTTGCGCCTTGCTGGTTTCCGCTTCGGTAATGGCCTGCCGCCGCTTCGTATCCAGTTCGCGGAAATCCTTCAGAACGGCAGAGGGATCCATGCCGCGCTGCCGCAGCTTCTCTTCGACCAAAGGCAGATTTTCTCGGACAAAATTCAGATCGAGCATGGGAACTCAATACTGTATCGGAAAACAGGCGGGAAATGTACTTTGGCGCTTCCGGCCTCGTGCACCAGACGTGAATGCGGCAAGAAGGAAGCCGGGCCTGGCCTCCCTTCGTGCCGCTTGTGATGGATAGATTTTTATTTCGCCGGTGCCAGCGACTTCAGGTAGGCCACGATCGCTTCCGCATCCTGCCGGTTGTAGCGGTACTGCGGCAT
>JAICJP010000234.1 GCA_025928375.1 Candidatus Sulfotelmatobacter sp. | reverse complement strand
CGCTTGATCATGGTTTCCAGCTGCGCCATTCCCTCGGGATTGGAACTCATCTGCCGGGTCTCACACATCATCATCATGCCCATGCGATCGCAGGCCTCGACCCACTCTGGCGTCGGCATGTTGTGCGAGGTGCGAACCGCATTGCCGCCCATGTCCTTCAATACGGCCAAACGGTACCACTGCAGGCGGTCCGGCAGAGCTGCGCCTACGCCGGCATGATCCTGATGGTTGCAGGTGCCTTTGATTTCCACATGCTTTCCGTTCAGAAAAAATCCCTTGTCGGGATCCCATGCGATGGTGCGCACGCCAAAGGTCACGCGCTCCGCGTCTCGGGTTTTCCCCGCCACCTCAACCGTTGCTACGGCCGAATATAGGTTCGGAGTCTCTGGGGACCAAAGGGCGGGATTGCTGACGTTCGCGCTCGCCGTAAATGTCACCGAGGAATCGGGCGGGACCGACTGCGCAGGTGAATCCGCGGTGCCGATAACCTTTCCTGAGCGATCCATAATCTGCCAGCGGACGCGGCAACTCTCGCCATTGGTCCCCTGGTTCTGAACGACGGTACCAAGGGCAATCGCTGCAGCATTGCCTTTCACGGTTGGCCGTACGTAGGTTTCCCAGCGCGCAAGATGCAGCGGATCTGTTTTGGTCAGCCAGACATGACGGTAAATTCCCGCGCCCTCGTAAAACCATCCATCGCCAAAGCTGGCGTCCATACGGACGACTAGAAAATTCTTGCCGCCGAAGTTGGCAAAATTGGTGAGATCGAAGCAGAAAGGAGCGTAGCCGTTGTCGTTACGTCCGATGAAGTATCCGTTCAGAAACACCAGCGCGCTGCGAAAGGCTCCGTCGAATTCCACGCTGATGCGCCGCCCAGCGTCTTCTTTTCCAAGATCGAATGTGCGCCGGTACCAACCGATGCTGGTCTCGGGGTAGCGCCGGCCGAGTGGCTTGTAGCCATGGCTCTGCTGCTCTTCGTCCCGCACAAAAGGTAACTCCACCGCCCAGTCATGGGGGAGATTCAAGGAGCGCCACTTCGAATCATCGAACTTAGCCGTGGCAAATTCGAATTCACCGCTTTTTGCGAAGTCCCCCTGGCCCATGCCGAAGCCGAGATCGTGGCGGGGGTCCGCGCCGTTGCCCTGAAAGAATTTCCAGTCAAAGTCCAAGAGGAGTCGCTCGCGGGGAGCCACGGCACTGGACGCTTCCGCCGAAGGCACGGTGGCATAGCGGGCCAGCAGTGCGTGCGCACGCTTTACCGAATTGCCGACCAGGGAGGAAGCTGAAAGCACGAGCCCGGAAGAAATAAGATCACGGCGGGTAAGGGATGACATGTCGCCTCACGTAAAACGGAATGGATTGCGTCGGGCGCGCCGGCAAATTGCAGCGAGGGAAATGCCCAGCGAGCGGGACCTCGCATTATAAAGCGCAGTCGATGTAGGAGGAACTACTTGTGCAGTTCGATGGAAAGCAAGTGCGCTGTGACCGACTTGTCGGCGGATTCCTGGTATTCGATTTTTGCCGGCCTGCCCTGGAGGTCGCTGCAGGGCTTCAAGTCGGAACTGGGCTGAAAGCCAAGGGCGGAAAATGAAATCTTGTAGTAGTTGTCAGAATGCAGGGATATTGTCTTGCCGCCCGCTTTTACCGCCAGATCCATGCTCTCTGAGTCGCAGTGTACGTCCTGAATCACGCCGGTCACGAAGCGGTGAGGACCAGTGGGCACAAACTCGCGGCGGACAAGTCGCGGCCTCGCTGTATCAGTGCTCGCTCCCGTAGAACCACTGGTTGCGGGCTGGGCCTTATCCTGCTCATCCATGAACTTCTGTTGCGTCTGCACTCGCTCCCGCTCCAATTGAAACTCTTGCGCGTGCACGAGTGCGTTATCGATCCACTGGCTCTCTTCCGGAGTCTTGGCCAGTTTAGCCGCCGCCTGCAAAACCATAACCGCGGCCTGTGGTCGCTCCATTGCCATGAGAACATTGGCGACATTCATGCGATATCCGACGTTACCCGGGTCAAGAGTAACGGCGCTCAAGCCCATCATCTGTGCTTCCTCAAGACTGCGATGCCGGCTGCCAAGAAAGACTGCCAATCGGTCGTAGCTTGGAGCAAAAGATGGATTGAGTTTGATAGCACGGCGTAGGCTGTCCTCCACGCGAGTCTCTTCGTCGGCAGTTAGGCGCCCTTGCATTGACATCGCCGCATAGTAATAATTCGCGAGATAACTCTGAGAGTCGAATTGCACTGCCTGGGCGTACCATTTCCTGGCTTCGTCGACATGTCCCTCGCGGAATTCCAGATAGCCCATGGTCTCGTGCGCGGATGTGTTATTGGGGTCCTCCTGCAATACGTGATTTAGAAGTAGTCGCGCATCCTTCGTTCGCCCGTTGTAGGCCAGGAAATCTGCGCGGAGGGCGTCCGCCTGGGCTGGTGCAAGAGGCTGCGCCTTAGACTGCGAATCATCCATCTCTGTCGCAGTCTTAATCCCGAAAGTCTTGAACCTGGACTGATGAACATAGAGGCGAAGACTTTCCTTGAGTTTGTTCAATTCGCCGAACGCCGTCGTGGCAGCCGCTATCGGATCCACTCTCTTCGTGAGCAAGTCCACATAGTCGCCAAGTGAGGACCGCTTATTCTCGGAGTCCTGAACCCATATGTAGTGCACAAGTGCCCAGGACTCGGCATAGAAGATCGAACCCTTGTTCTCTTCGTGGTAGTAGGGAGAATTGTGGTCGACGGCGAGCAAAGTGGGCAAGGGAAGTAACAGGTTTTCGCGCAGCCACATGATGTTGTCGATGCTGGGTCGGCCTAGCACCACGTCCTTTTCGTGGATGTCCGTGTTTTGAAAGAACTCCGCCAGTCCTTCATTCAGCCAGAGAGGAAGCCACTCCGCGCCTTTGGACATAAGCAGGTGAGTGTACTCGTGGTACACCACGGAATAGGGGTGCTCGCCTTCTGCATCGAGCCGCATCAGAATGTAGTTCTTTTCTTCGCTGGGTAGAAAGAGTCCACCCAGTTTCAGCTGGCCCTTGGCGAGATAAGCCTCCGGTTCCAGCGAGCGGAACTCTTTCTCGCCATTCACTGCCAGAACTATGATCGGTGCAGCGGGATCCAGTTGGGTCTTTGGAAGTAGCACATGAAAAACGGAGCGCATCCGTTCGAACTGGTCTGCCACGCGCCGCGCCTGTTTCTCATTGGAATTCGTAGCTACGGTGAAGTGCGGGCTGCGGACTTCGATCCAGTTCTCGGTTTTGTCTCGGGCCCGAGCCAAGGACGCGGTTACCAGGAATACTGCGAGCAGGAGAATTCCTCTACGCATAGTGGCGAGCCACTAGATACATCGGGAGTGCATGGAAGTCAAACAAAATGCGCAAAGCCGTGCGGGACGGTCTTTATCTAGCTAGTGCTGCTCCTGCACTTCGCCCATCCCCACGATCTTGGACGAGGTGCGGAACTTTTTGTAGTCCCGGAATGTTTCTTCCCCATCCATCTTGAAGCCTTTTAGCAGGGCTATTCTGGCCTCGACCTTGAAGGTTAAATACCGTGGAAGCCACACTTCATCATTCACCCGCGTCTGCTCGATCATGAAGCGCGTGCCCTTATGGATGCGCGCCAAGACCCAGCCCACCGCCACATTATCAATCGCCTCTACATCGAGTTTGGCCATTTGCAGGTCGGACTTGTCGATCCACACCCGCCCGTGAAACTTGGACAGGAACTTGGACTCCTTCATGTGCGGTTCAAATCCTGGCCGCGGCTCCCCTTGAAAAACCCAGGCCTCGCGTCCGCCGACCGACTCTGTGCCCAGCAGGGTGAAGTTGTAGGCATCAGCGACCTCACGCACGAATTTGCGGCCGTCCTTGCGCTCTTTTTCCTGCTTTTGTTCCCGCTTCTGCCGGTCGTTTTCCGATTCATTCTTGCGCTTGTCGATGATCTCTTGGATCTTCTCTTCTTCTTTCGCCGCTTGCTTGTCATCGAGCGGCTTGTCGTTTTTGGCAATCAGCCGCTCCACCGGTTCGCCATAGATTTCGAGAACCTCGTAGGTCTTGACCTCGGTCGACTTGGTCTCGCCCTTTCCATCCAACTTATTTTCTACCTCGCGGGCGATGTAGGTGTAATCGCGCGCCTGCTTTTGATTCTGGAGGTCTTTATCAGCAACGACTTGAAATAAGCGGTGCATCTGATCGGCGGAAAGCGTGCCATCCGAACTGGGCGTGAGATCGGGGGTACCACTTGAGATTGCTGGAGGACTGGTCTGCGAGGGCTGTTGCACGCGCCCATCCGCGTGGAATTCGCCCAGGAAGAGCGCGAGCAGAGCGAGGGGAGCAAGCGTGCGAATCCTCATGAAGCAATTTTAAGGGAGTAAGGGGCGGAGCGGCCGTGCGAAGTGTTTCGCCTATTCGCTTCCGGGGAGCGCCCGCTTCATGGCCAGATCGCGACAAGTGCGGCCGATGAGGTCCTGAGATGAGCTGGATTCGAGGAATTGAAACCCGTAGCGGAATGCGTTCCTTTGCCGGACAACCGCGTGGATCTCAACATCTCCGGAAGGCACCGAAAATTCCAGGCGAACCACCTCGCCTACCGGAACCTCGACCCGCATCATCGCGGCAACCCCGGATTGGCTAAGGTCCACGGTTTCTCCGCGCACTACCTCGCAGTCGCGCGCGTAAACCCGAATACTCGCCTGAAATGTGAACCGGGGATGACGGCGGGCATCCACCATGCTTTGCGCCTGATTACCGGCGAGTTGGTGCTCGAGGTCCATCGATGGGTGGGCGTACCTGGACACATCGGCAAAAAGCGAAGTGGAGTTTAGTTATGACCCCTTGTGCGCCTTGCCCAGGCACTCTGCCTGAAAAAGCCGCTCATCCACTCGATGTAGCCGCTTTTCTTGCACTTTGGTGAGCAGGGGAAAGTGCTTGACATCGAACAGGTGGTACACGATGAACCACACGGGCTGGTCGGTCGTCATCCAGTTCTGGGAGTCGAAACGCTTCAGGTTCACCGGAAGAGAATAACGGCGCAGCGTGCGCTCGCGCCGGAGATTGAAATAGATATTGAAGTAACTCAGCGCCAGTTCCCGCAGCGTGCGATACACCGGTTCGCGCCAGCGGCATCCCGTGTAGTTGGATTTGGCGACTGCTCCCCAGCAGCCGTCCTGGCGATAGACCGCGATCACGTGGTCGGTATCGTGATCCGCTTCAAAATCCAGCAGTAGGGGCGGATAGCCATTCACGCGCAAGGCGGCCGCCGCGAAGATCGCTCCTTCCAGGCAATGCGATGATTGCTCGGCCAACACCCTGCGCGGTGACCAGGCCGTGTCTTCCAGGTGGTACGGCATGTCGTCGAGCAACTTCTGAATGCCATAAGGATTCTTGAGCCTGCGGAGCTTGCGCACCTCAGCCGGAGTGAACCCGAAAGAGTCACCGTTCTTCTTCATGAAAACTTGGGTAGGACAGCCGCCCCGGGCTGTCCGGTCGAGCGAAGCTCGAATTGCCTTATTTCCCAACCGTCCCGGCAAAAACCGTGCCCAATTCTGCCGGTGTATCCACCAGCACATCCGGACGCGCATCCATTAACGTCTGCGGCGCGAACCCGTAGGTTACGCCCACGGTCCACAGTCCTGCATTGTGCCCAGTCTCGATGTCGGTATGGGAGTCGCCCACAATCGCAGCCTGTTCTGGCCGAACGCCGCTCTCAGAAAGCAGCTTGCGCGCGCCCTCAGGATCGGGCTTCTTGGTGTCAAAGCTATTGCCGCCGTAGACCTGAGAAAAATATCCTTTCAGCCCCAGGGCTTCCACTATTGCCCGCGATGGATTTACGGGCTTGTTCGTCAGCACCGCCATCTTGCGGGGTACGCCGTTTCCGGAATTGCGAATCTGGGACAGGGCCGTTTCAATGCCCTCGTAGATAGTCGTATGGTCAAGTTTGTGCTCCCGGTAATAAGTGAGGAAAAATTCCAAGCCCTTGCGGATCAAGGCTTCGTCGACCGTCTCGCCGCCCAGTGCGCGCTGGATCAGGGCAGGCGCGCCATCCCCGACATAACTTGCGATGAGATGTTCCGGCAATTCGGGCTTTCCGATATGGCGAATCGCGGCATTCACGGAATGGACTAGATCCAGGCGCGAGTCAATCAGCGTTCCATCCAGATCAAAGATCACCAGTTTGATCGAGTGAGGGTCAAAGGCCCGAAGAGTGCGAATCATGCAGTTTCAGGATAAATGATTGCAGCCGGGCGGACGAGGCGCCCGGCGCACACAAGACAATACCTGTAGTTAGCGCCAGCCTTTGGAAGCCAGCCAGTCTTCCCACCAGCGTTGGTTTTCCCTGAGTTTGCGCTGCTCCTCGCCGCTGAGTTCCGGTCCAGGTTTCGGGATTGGCCGCAAGGGATCAAGTGCCATGGACGCTCGCAGGAAATTGACGTTCTCCGGTTCAGCCAGCTTCCACGGACGAGTCAAACCATCCCGCGGATCATCCATCCATTGGGTGCCGAACCGTTGTGGACGGCCCTCCTGCATCGCAACCCGGTCTTCCAGAAATGCGGCATGCCAGGCCGGAATTGTTCGCGCGGCAGCGGCGGCCTGCAACAAGGAAACAGTCATTCGCTGGAATTCGGGTTCCCCGACTGCATGCTGCGCAATCAACCAAGCAGCCTCGCTTCCGTCTTTACCCGCGATGTCCTCCACCGGCCAGCCATGCTCCGAAATGAGAGCGCGCAACCGCGCTGCGTTCCTGGTGTGCACCTCCTCCATTCGGGGAACGTAGGGGCCGCCCAGTTCGCCGGCATCCGCCAGTT
>JAICJP010000107.1 GCA_025928375.1 Candidatus Sulfotelmatobacter sp. | reverse complement strand
GCGATGCGCCCGTGCAAGGGCCGACGCTCGTGCTGGGGCCCAACACCAACATCGCGATCGAGGTGAAAGAAGAATTCGGTGACCCGCCCCCGAACAATTCCGCAGGCTGGTCGGATGGAAAGCATTCGTATACGCTGCGAGGTCCGCGATTGTACCTCCAGGCCCGGCTCGAGAGCGTGGACGAGATGGAGCCGCGCGGTGCCGCACTTCGGCCTCCCACTCCGCCGGATGACCAGTCGTTGGCGCTGGAGGGAGTTCCTCCAGGGCGCTACTGGCTGCGAGTTTCCACATCGCGGGGTTACATCGCATCGGCGACGATGGGTTCTCTCGACCTGCTTCACCAGCCATTCACGGTCAGTTCTGGAACGAGCGCGGCGATTGAGATCACGATGCGAGATGACGGCGGGGAACTGGACGGTACGATCAGTTCTGCCGGCCAGCAGACCTCCGCGCCTGAGTCAGGTACGGGGGCGAGAGCATTTGTTTATTGCGTGCCGCTGCCGGAGAGCGCGGGACAATTCCAGCCTTTGGTGGTGTCAGAAGATGGCAAGTTCAACGCGCAGATGATGGCGCCGGGAGACTACCGGATTGTTGCCTTCAGCGTGCCGCAACCGAATCTTCCTTACCGTGATGCTGAGGCCATGAAGGCATACGAGTCGCAGGGGCAGGTCGTGCACTTGAGCGCTGGGCAGAAGACGGCGGTCCAACTGCAGAACGTCATAAGCGCGGAGTAGAAATGCTGGTGAGTCCTCGAAGCTCGATCGTGCGAAGCATGGCTTTGGCGGCGTGCTGTGTCGCTTTAGGGGGATGCCGGCTTGCGGCGCAGAACCCTGATCTGCCGTACAAATTCGCGGGGCAGTACCGGGTCTCGGGAACCGCGGTGAGCAAGATCGACGGGCATGCGCTCGGGCGAGTGCGCGTGACGCTGGCAGACACCAGGAACCCCCAGAGATTGCAGGCCATCGTTACCGGGGAAGACGGGCGCTTCGTGTTCTCCGCGGTGCCGGCCGGTAAATTCTCTCTGAGCGGCATGAAGCGGGGATTCATTCCTGCGGCATACGACCAGCACGATCAGTTCTCGACGGCCATCGTCACGGGCGCGGACCTCGATACCGAACACCTTGTGCTGAAGCTCGCGCCCAATGGCATCATCTACGGAAACGTACTCGATGAGGTGGGGGAGCCCGTTCGAAGCGCGAAAGTTACGCTTTACGTTGACGATCATAGCGAGGGCGTGGACAAGATCCGCGAAGCACAAACTGTTTTTACGAACGATCTTGGTGCCTACGAGGTGCTCTCGCTCAGGCCGGGCACATACTATATTTCGGCAGCGGGGAAGCCGTGGTACGCGGTGAGTCCGCCATCGGGGGCGGGAGGTTCGGCTTCGGGCAATCAGCTGACGCCTGCCGCTAACCTCGATCACTCGCTCAATGTCGCGTATCCCATAACTTACTATCCGGATGTAACGGACTCGGAGAGCGCCACGCCGATTCCGGTGAAAGGCGGGGAGCGGCTGGAGGTGGACATTCACCTGAATCCTGTTCCGGCGCTGCGACTGCGCTTTCATATGATCGGCGACCAGGAACATGGCTACGCATCGCCGCAGTTCGAGCAGCATTCGTTCGACGGATCGACGGTCATCAATCCGACAAACATGGCCATGGTGTCTCCCGGCGTCATGGAAGTGGATGGCATTCCCGCGGGACGCTACGATGTGCGGCTCCAGGGACCGAACGCAGGGATGCAAGTGAGTGGCGTTGAGATTACGACCGAAGGACAACAGCTCGATACTTCGACGGCCGAGGCGTTTAGCACCGTTAAGATAACGGTGCAAGGCACGGAACTGGGGAAACCGGGTACGCTCGCTGTGGGCTTGCGCTCCCACGGGAGGACCGGGATGAGGGCAGCGCGTGTCGACGAGAAGGGTGAGGCCGAAGTGCAGCAGGTGCCGCCTGGAGACTACGAAGTAGTTCTGTTCAGCAGAGGCCGGCGTTACTCGATCTCTCGAATCAGGGCGGAGGGTGCGGAAGTAACTGGACGTGACGTCACGATCACGGCGGGTTCTACCCCATCGATCTCAGTTACGGCTCTTGTCGGCAGCATGGTTGTCGAGGGCGTTGCCAAGCGCGCAGGAAAACGCTTCTCAGGCGCGATGGTGGTTCTGGTTCCCAAGGACGTGGAAGGGAATCGCGATATGTTCCGCCGCGATCAGAGCGATTTGGATGGCACATTCAGTCTGCAGGATGTTGCTCCGGGCAGCTATACGCTGGTGGCGATTGAAAACGGGTGGGATCTGGACTGGTCTCAACCCGGGGTGATTGCCGTGTACGCCAAGCATGGACGCGGAATCCAAGTGACGAATACTCCCGGGAAGCCTTGGCGCGTCGAAGCGCCTATCGACGTCGTCTCGAAATAACGACGGAATCGTCACCACAGAGTACACAGAGGGTCACAGAGGGAAGGCCTCATGTCTTCCAGACTATTACTCCCATGCGGAATAAATAGTGGGTTGAGATCTCGATCTTCTGGCAGCAGGCGCTGGAGCAAAGAATTTCCCGGATCTCGCCGGGTTCATACGCTCTGCGTACTGAGGCAACCCCGTCAACGCGGGAGATATGACTTCGCATCAGTGGAAAGCCCGCATAGACCAGCGCCAGATGGAGCGGGTGGCGGATGAGATCGTTTATGAGTATGGCGCGGCGAGCCACGCGACAGGCCTCCTCGCCGAAGCGAGCGAGTTGCGCAGGTTCCAGATGATGCGCGAACAGGCTGCAGCTGACAATATCGAAACTGTTGTCACGAAAGGGAAGGGCGAGCGCGTCGGCGACCAGGGAGCGATGGCTACGCTGCAGGTGGGTGGGAACTCGGTCGAGATCCGTAATATCGAGCTTGATCCCTTTTCGCAACAGCTGCTTGCCTGCTTCTCTTGGTACTTCGCCATATCCGGCAGCGACTTCGAGCAAGGAGAAGTGTTTCTCGCCCGCGGCCTGTGCGACGCGTTCAATCAGGCTGCGGGTGGTGGCGACTCCGCCGAACCAGCGGTTAATGCGGCAGAGATCCTGGAGGGAAGTGTCGACTTCCTCGCGCGGGCAGCTATTGGAGTCGAGGATCTCAGGGGTATTGACGCGTTGCATAGGGATCGTAATCAGGACAGTTTAGACGACGGAAGCGTGGAGGTTGTCAACTGCGGGTCAAAAGGTCTATGTGGGAACAGCGCCATCGGCTCTCATGGCTTTGCACCGGGCTTTGCGGACGTCAAAACCTTGGACAGCCGACGGCGGCTGTCCCTACATAAACCTGGTCAGACTTCGGCAAGTTCTTCTTCCAGCAGTTGCTTGTTGTAGAGATCGCTGTAATAGCCGTTCCGGGCCAGGAGTTCGTCGTGAGTGCCCAGTTCTACGATGCGGCCGGCGTGCAGGACGGCGATGCGATCGGCGTTGCGCACTGTGGAGACGCGGTGGGAGATGAAGATGGTCGTGCGGCCCTTCATCACATCGCGGAGGTGATTGAGGATCTTGTCTTCGGTTTGTGTATCCACGCTGGAAAGAGCATCGTCGAGGATCAGAATGCGCGGGTTGCGAATCAAAGCACGGGCGATGGCGGTACGCTGTTTCTGTCCGCCCGATAGTGTGATACCGCGCTCCCCGACCATGGTGTCGTAGGCTTCCGGGAAGGCTTCGATGTCGGCGGCAATGTTCGCGGCCTCGGCGGAATTGTGAATCTCAGAATCCGTCGCCGAATCCACTCCGAGCGCGATGTTCTCGCGGATGCGGTCACTGAACAGGAAAGTCTCCTGCGGCACAAAGCCGATGTTTCTGCGCAAGGAGGACAACGAGTAGTCACGGACGGGACGGCCATCGATCAACACGGTTCCGGGATCGGCGTCGTAGATGCGGGGAATCAGATCGACCAGCGTGGTCTTGCCTGACCCGGTGGGACCGACAATGGCCAGGCTCGTCCCCGCAGGGATCTTCAGATTCACGTCGTGCAGGACCGGCTTGCCTTCGTAGTTGAAATTGAGATGGCGAAATTCAATGTCGCCCCGGATGTCATAGTCCCGGGCGGCGGGAACATCACTGATTTCGGGCTCTTCCTGCATAATCTCGTTAATACGGATCAGGGAGGCGGTTCCGCGCTGGAAGATGTTGATCACCCATCCCAGAGCGATCACCGGCCAGGTGAGCTGCATCATGTAGGTGCTGAACGAAACGAACTGGCCGACGCTCATTGAGCCATCAAGCTTCAGCGTGGTCGCGATTCCCGGAGTCGCGGTTCCCACTTTGGTGAACAGGTGAATGGTGGACTGTCCGGTGAGGACTTCGCGGCCTCCCAGCCAGAGCACGAGAACTACGGCGCAGCCCAGCATCAGTTCCAAGGTAGGCCAGAGCATGCCCATCAGGCGAACCAGTTTGAGGCTGCGGCGGATGTATTCCTTGTTTTCGGCCTCAAAGGATTTGATTTCGGCTTCTTCCTGCACGTAGGCGCGAATCAGGCGTGCTCCGGAAAAATTCTCCTGCGCGCGGGCGGAGATATCAGAGAACATGGCCTGAATGCGCTCGAAGCGCTCGTGAATGCGGCGGCCGAAGGTTTGGATGACGATGCTGACTGCGGGCAGAGGCAGGAACGTGAACAGGGTCAGCCACGGGCTGATGGAAATCATGAACGACAGTGCGCCCACCGTGTAGACCAGCGTGTTCGCGGAATACATGATGGCGGGGCCGAGCAGCATGCGAACGGCGTTCAGGTCGTTCGTGGCCCGCGCCATAATGTCGCCGGTGCGATGGCGCTGGTAGTAGGCGTAGCTCAGATTTTCGAGGCGGACGAAAAGATCGTTGCGGAGATCGAACTCGATGTCGCGCGAAATGCCAATCACCACCCAGCGCGTGAGGAACTGGAAGATTCCTTTGGTCACAGCGATAGCGAGAAGCATTCCCGCGTAGACGAGCAACTTGTGCTTGGTAACGCCAGTGTGCAGATCGTCGGCAGCCTTGCCGATCACCAGCGGGAAAAGAATCCAGATGCCATTGGTGAACAGGACGCAGATGCTGCCGAAGATGTATCCCCAGCGATAGCGTTTCACGTAGGGAAGCAACGGCCGCAGGTTCTTGGGAAACATTCAGAAGGTGTAGATGAGATTTTAGCAGGGAAGGTGCAGCGATTTTGGCCTTCGACCGGGTTAGTAGCGCATCAGCGGGCGGCTACTGAAACCGGTATCCCGGTTTGGGGGTGCAGCGATACACTCGTCCCCGGTCGGGGTTGGCTTGGGTGTCGCAAGATGCCCAGCTCAAGAATAGGAGAGGCCCGAGGGGAAAGATAATCGGCTGTCCATCAAGGTCGGCCTCGATGCTTACGCTTTCTGCGTTGGCGGGCAAAGTGAATGACATGCCATCGCCAAAAATAGCGGGGTAAGACCAGTGCTCGCGCTGGCTGACCATGGGACGAAAGACTTCGGCTTCAAACAGAAAGGTCGCAGTATCGGACCAGTTGCGGGCAGAGACGGTGAGAATGCGGCCGCCCTGGCTGGTGACATCAGATTCGATGCGGGTGAATGGACAAGGCCCGGCGATGCAGGAGGCGCGAGGACTACGGAATTGATTTCCGGCGCCGGCGTCGAGGCTGGCCGAAGCGGTTGCGGCTTTCCACACGCCATCCGGAGAGCAGGGGTGCTGGCCTTTGCAGGGTACGTTACCCTTATTCTGCACTTCGAAAATTTTGACTGCGCTGCCGACATTGAGATCGGTGGGCGCCTTGACGGTGTAGCGGACGCGAATGCTGGAAACTTTGACTTGCGGTCCATTCTGGGGAGGCAGCTTTACGGCAATGGGCGCCAGATGGACGATGTAGAGTTTATCGACGACGTAGTCATTGAGATCCAGCGGGCGGTAGCGCGGATCGCGGAAATGAATCACAATCGGGTGTCCGTGGCGAATGGGTTTCTGCAAATGCAAGACGAACATTCCGGAGGGCTCGGAGGTCGTATCTGCAACCGCCAGATTGTCGGTGGAAATGGCGACGCCGCCGATGGGCAACTGCTTTTTGGGATCGGTGTCGTCCACCAGCACGGCGCCGCGAAGAGTGATGGGCTTCTGGATGCCCCAGCGAATCACGGACAGGGCCGTCGCCCCGAGCAGAACCGTGACGATCAGGGCAATCCAGACTTCGATTTTATGTGCCCGAGTCATGGGTAGTTGGTGGGATTCGCAATCCCATTTGCATTCAAACCGTTGCAGCGAACGGCAACGGCCCAAGTGTCACTTGCATCCTTAGACCGGGAAATACCAAAATAACGTGAAATCTGCAATATGATGCCAGCGAACTGGATTCCGTCGTCTCGCAAGTGTGCATGAAGCGCGCCAAGACAAGCATAACGGATGTGCCGGCGCCCGCGCTCTCCAGGCGGCAAGTCCTGCGCCAGATTCTGGGAGCTGGCGTGGTGCTGCCATGGGCAGGAATGCTGCCCAGCGGCACCGGGTTCGCACAAAGTCCACGTACACCTAGCGCCCCTGCCGGAGCAAGAATCGGCACGGTCACGAATCTTTCGGTCGAAGATGATCAATTTCTTGACGACGTCGAGAAGGCCAGCTTTCAGTTCTTCTGGGAGCAGGGGAGCCCGAACACGGGGATGGTCAAGGACCGCTGCAACCTGCGAAATCCCAATCAGCTGAGTGCGGCCAGCATCGCGGCTACGGGATTTGGGCTGACCGCGCTTTGCATCGGAGATCAGCGTAAATTCGTGCCCCCGGGGGCAGCGCTGGAGCGCCTCTTTGCGACCTTACGGTTCCTCTGGAAAAAGTTGCCGAATCACCGGGGCTTCTTCTTCCACTTCGCCAACTCGGAGACTGGCGAACGCATGTACGACTCGGAAGTTTCGTCGGTGGACACGGCGATCCTGCTCTGCGGGCTTATCACTTGCCGTGAACACTTCCGCCATCCCGCCGTCGCTGAACTGGCGAACCTGATTTTAAACCGTGTGGATTGGAGTTGGCTCGCCGAAGACACGTCGCTACTGACGCACGGCTGGACTCCGGAGGTCGGATTTCTTCCCTCGCGATGGGATTACTACAGCGAACTGATGATGCTGTACCTGCTGGCCATGGGAGCCACGCATAATCCACTTCCAGAAAATACCTGGAATGCCTGGAAGCGGCTCATCTTCGAATATGACGGAATGCGATATATCGGATCATTTGCCCCGCTTTTCGTGCACCAGTATTCGCAGGCGTGGTTCGATTTCCGCAACAAGCGCGATAAGTTCGCGGACTATTTTCAGAACTCCATGACGGCGACGGAGGTGCATCGCCGGTTCTGCCTGGAATTGAACAAGCAGTTCCCCGATTACAGCGAAGAACTGTGGGGGATCACTGCCTCAGACTCGCAGCACGGATACGTGGTCTGGGGAGGGCCGCCAGCTATGGGGCCTATCGATGGATCAGTAGTGCCGAGCGCGGCTGGGGGTTCTTTGCCGTTTTTGCCGGCAGAGACTCTGCGAGTTTTGAAGACGATGCGGAGCAAGTATCCGTCATCCTGGACGAAGTACGGTTTCGTAAACGCATTTAACCCGCTGAAGAACTGGTATGACTCGGACGTGATTGGCATTGATACTGGGATCATCCTGCTGATGGCGGAGAATCTGCGAACCGGTTTTGTGTGGGATACGTTCATGAAGAGCGCGGAGGCCAAGCGGGGCATGGACAAGGCTGGTTTTCAGAAAGCAAGTTATCTTTTGCCCGACCACGGCGAGGGACTCTGAGGCTGAAAAGAACAGATAGGGGCAGGTGCGAGACGAAGTTACGCAGTTGTGATTCCGACAGTAACTCTTGGCTGCACGCGGGCTTGTGATGCCGATCACAGTGAGCCCGGTGGGATTCCGCCTACCATTGATTGTTTAGAGCAATGGCGAATAAAGTCAGGGCTGGAATCCTCGGGTATGGGCGCATGGGGCGCGGGTTTGCCGCTGCCATGCAGGAAAGCGGCCTTTGGGAAATAGCTGCGGTCTATGACATCAGCGCACCGGTGCGGGAACTGGCACGTCAGCAGGTGCCTGGTGTCGCGATTTATGATCGGCCGGAGCCGATCTTCTCCGATCCTGCCATCGATGTAGTTGGGCTATTTACGCTCGCGGACGCGCGGCCGCAGCAGATCCGGCAGGCGCTTGCCAGCCGCAAACATGTCCTGGCCGAGAAGCCCATTGCGGCCGACGTAGCGACTGAGTGGGAGTTGGTGCGAGCCATTGAGGCGAGCGATCGCTTTGTCGCCGTCAACCTGTTCAACCGGAATGCCTGGTACCACAAGGATATTCGGCGGTTCATCGCTGAAGGGGAAATCGGCGAACTGGCGGTGATTCGCATCTGTCACATGACACCGGGGCACATGCCGCTTGAGGGGCATGATCCGGAAGGACCGCCGTTTCACGACTGCGGCATGCACTACGTCGATGTGGCGCGCTGGTATGCAGGGAGCGAGTACAAGACGTGGCACGCGCAGGGGCTGCGCGCCTGGGGATATAAGGATCCCTGGTGGGTGCAGGCGCACGGGACATTTGAGAACGGTGTCGTATTCGACATCACGCAGGGATTTATCTACGGCCATCTTGCCAAAGAACAGCCACATAATTGCTACGTGGACGCGATCGGCACCAAAGGCGTGGCAAGGATGAGGCACGATTTCTCCGAAGCCACCGTGGAACTCTACGGCGTACACGAGATGCTGCGCAAAACAGCGGCCTTCAACGACAAGAAGCTGGACCTGATGGTGGATGTGTTCGCTCGTTCGGTTCTGACGGGGGAGAATCTAGGATTCCCGCAGGCGCGCGATAGCGTGATTGCGTCCGAGGTCAGCTGGGCCATGCTCAATGATGCGATTGCAAATATTCCGCCCGTCCGCGGCACGCCGGAAGAGATGCAGCAGATCCTCGAGCACCGAAGGCGGTTGGTGAATGGGTTTGGGCTTCCTGTCAGAATGCAAGAACTTTCCGATCTCCCGCTCGCTCCTGTCTAGATTTCGCCTCCGAATAAGGCCGTCCGCAGTAGACTGGTTGAAACATGGCCGCATTCTGGAGATCAATCTGGGTCTGGTCAGCAATGCTGTGTCTGGCGCTGGAAGGACCTGCCACATGCCAGAACGCCAGTCCGGACGGGCAGTCCAGTTCGATGGCGCCGCCGCCCACCACTAGCGCTGCACCTGCGCGCAAACCGATTAGCTTTGATCAATTTATCGACCAGGCCGTTTCCCAGGAGCGAAGCCTGATCGCACTGATGCGCAACTTCCGACCGATTACTGAGACTTATGTTCAGGAGCAAAAGAGGGATCCGGAAGCGGGTATGGTTCCCAGCGGTGACCAGTATTTCCTGAGCCGCCTGGATCTCAGCAAAGGGGAGAATGCGCTTTCTTTTGCCCAGCAGGAACGGCCGAGACGGGGATTCTTCCAGTTGTGGCATAAACCTGCCGCAGAGCGCTTTTCGGCCGGCGGATTTGTGCAAGCTCTGTTTCCCGATCTGGAGCACTTCGATCGATCCAACTACACGTTTGAGTATGTGCGCTTCGAGAATCTGGGAGACGTGCGTTGCGTGGTGGTGGACGTCAAGCCGCGGGACAAGACAGACAGTCGGGGGTTCATGGGCCGGATCTGGTTCGAAGATGAGAATGCCAGCATTGTGCGCTTTACCGGAGCCTATACCGCCGAGCCGTTCGACAAGAGGGCTTTTCATTTCGACAGCTGGCGGGTGAACACGTTGGATGTGCGCTGGATGCCCGCCTATGTGTACACCGAAGAGTGGAACCCGGAACCGACGATCCATGAGTTATGGTTCAAGGCTCAAACCCGGGTCTGGGGATATGATCTGGCGAATGCGGGCGATCATCGGGAATTCGCCAAACCTCTGACGGATGCGCCCGGCCTGGTCGATCCAAAGAGTCGTGAGGCGTCGCAAAGCCTGAATCCGGCTTACACGGTGGGGAAGAATACTTACACGCCAGACGACGAACTGGTGGAGCGCTTGCAGGTGGCGGGGCTGATGGCTCCCAGCGGCGACGTCGATAAAGTACTGGAAACTGTTGTTAACAACATTCTGCTGACCAACGATATCGAGATTCCGGCGGTTCGCTGCCGGGTTCTGCTGACCACACCCCTGGAATCGTTTGTCGTAGGGCGAACCATCATCGTGAGCCGCGGGTTGCTGGACGTGTTACCGGATGAGGCTACGCTGGCGGCGGTGCTGGCTCATGAACTGGCTCATATCGTGTTGCATCAATCCGATCGTGGCGAGTATTTGTCTGAACTAGCGCTGCCGTTCTCCGATCTGGAGATATTTTCGCATCTGGATTTCCATTTCGAGCCGGAGCAGGAACTCGAGGCAGACAAGAAGGGGCTGGAGTTATTTGCGAAGTCTCCCTACAAAGATCAGATGGCCAAGGCGGGATTGTTCCTGTCAGTTCTGAACGCGCGCTCGGCGCAGTTGCCCAATTTGTTGCGCGGCCGCTTCAGCAACGATTTCGGGAGCAGTCATCTGACCGGCATGCAGGGTTTGTCGAGATCCGGACAGCTGCAGACGAATCGACTGGATCAGGTTGGGGCGCTGCCGCTGGGATCGCGCATCGGGGTGAATCCATGGTCGGATCAGATCGAGTTGCTTAAGAGCAAACCGGTACAACTGGAATCCTCAGCCGAGAAAATGCCCTTCGAGGTGACTCCGTTTTTCTTCCATCTGAAGCGTCTTGAAGATGAGCACAAGATGCAGAGCGACATGCGCTGACCGAGAAGGCGGCTCTCGCGCTTGTGCCTGAGACTCCGATTGTCAACTCACCGCTGTGATCTCAAACGCGCAAGCGCTGGCCTGATAAACGGCCCGGGCCGCGATTGATCATTCGCGGCTTTCGATGGAATCAGGTCACGCCTGAAAGCGTCGAGGGCGAGCGCCGCTACCGTCATCGTCCAGACAAGGAAAAACAAGGAGCTGGCGTCAAATAAGAATGAGTCGCGCATCAGGACACTCCTGGGGCGCGAGGCCAAGGCCTCGCGCCGATCGATTGTCTCCCGGACAGGCCGAGAGCCACCGGCGATTTATTGCTCGGGCGGAGTTGCCGGCTGCTGGTCCATGTGTTGCTGCATGCGGGCTTCGTGCTTGGCCTCGATCTGCTTCAGTTGCGATTGCTGATCGGGAGTAAGCAGCTGGTACATCTGGTTGTGAATGCGGGTCTCAGCGATCGTCATCTGGGCCTGGATCTGGGCCTTCTGGTTGGCCAGGGCCTGGACCTTGTCTTGATCGAATGAGCCTTCGACGTACTGACGAAGCTGCTGATCGATCACGCGCTGCTGCTGGAACAACGGCTTCATCGCAGGTCTTTCTTTCTGCCAGATGGCTTTCATCTGCGACTTCTGGTCGTCGGTCAGATTGAGTTGCTTGGCGAGAAAGCCCATATGTCCGCCCATACCCATTCCCATACCCATGTGGTGGCCGTGCATCGGCGGGGACGGCGGTGTATCCGCGGTTTGCGAATGTCCTGCGACCGTTCCCATCAGGACGGCCAAGGCGGCGATCAGCAAGCGATAGCGAAACGATTTCATGGTGACTCCTATTTTGTCCGGTTGCCCGGGGCGTTGCGTACACTGATAGAAACACGAGTTCCCCGGAAAAGGTGGTAAAAAGTCGGTCAGCGGGAGTAAAGATTTGTAACCTTAAGTGGCTCGCAAAGCGCTTTAAAGGCATGTTTGACAATTCTTTACTACGACCTGACCGGAGATGATGCAGAATTATGAAAGGGATGGAAAGAATTCTGGTTATCGACGACGACGTGGAACTCTGCCAATTGGTGGGCGAGTATCTGCGCGCGGAAGGCTTCACGACGGAGTGCGTCCATGATGGCGAAAGCGGCCTGAAGAAGGCCACCATGGGCGACTATGTGTTGGTTGTGCTCGATGTTATGTTGCCCGGGATTAATGGATTCGAAGTGCTGCGCAGAATTCGCGCGAGTTCGCGCTTGCCCGTGCTGTTGCTCACCGCGCGCGGGGAAGATGTAGATCGTATTGTAGGATTAGAGATTGGCGCGGACGATTATCTGCCGAAGCCGTTCAATCCCAGAGAACTGGTGGCACGCATTCGCGCCGTGCTGCGCCGGACGCATGGGGAGGGGAGCGGGTCGCCGGCTGCTCCGGATGTTGTCACTGTAGGCGATGTTGAGTTGGACCCCGCAACACGAACGGTTCGGTTAGAAGGCAAGGCGGTGGATCTCACTTCGGTTGAGTTTAACCTTCTGGAAGTGCTGTTACGGGAGGCGGGGCGGGTGGTGCCGCGCGAGCGACTGGTCAATGCTGTGCTGAGCCGAAAGTTTTCCCCCTTCGATCGAAGTATCGATATGCATGTCAGCAAGGTCCGCAAGAAGCTGGGCGACACGGAGAATGACGAGCACATCAAGACCGTCCGCGGCGTGGGGTATATTTTTGCCCGTCCGAGAGAGAAGACCAGGGTTCCTTAAAACTGCATGAAGAGCGTCTTTTTACGAATTTTCCTGTCATTCTGGGTGGCGCAGGCGCTGTTTTTCGTCCTGGCAATCCTGGTGACGCTTGCCTTCCGCCCGCGCAGTTCCACCTGGGAAGCGTTGCGCACCACCGTGCTGAATGACGCTGTCAGTACATACGAAGAGGGCGGGGACGAGAAACTGCGGAATTATCTGGAGAGTATCGAGCATTCTCAACACGTACGCGCTTACCTGTTTGACGAACAGGGCAATGAGGTCTCGCACCGCGGCGCGCCGGATTGGGCCATGAGAGTAGCTGCGGGTGGGCCCAGAGGCCCTCATGATGGTT
>JAICJP010000205.1 GCA_025928375.1 Candidatus Sulfotelmatobacter sp. | reverse complement strand
CAGACTTAGGATCTGGCGGGTAAAACCGTGGGGGTTCGAGTCCCCCCTTTCGCACCAAACCCTCAGCCGGGCATTTCCATTGCTCGATCCTGGGCTTCGCCGGACTCTCGAATTCACCTGTAGAGGTGAAACCAACTGCGCAGCAGATAGTATTCGTTGATCGGTTCGTCATCGCGCAGGGCGGGCGTGCGTGGGGCCAGAGCCACAATGTTAGCGATTGGCACTTGTCGCTCGAGAATCCTTCGAAATTGCTTTTCGACGTCAGCTTCGGGACCCCACTCCACCAAATCCGCGGCTGCGGCAGGGGGCAGGCGCGAGGCCAGCGTCGTACTCGAATTCATCGGCATGGGTTCCATGCTGGCTAAAAAATGGATGCCGAACGAGTCCACGGAGAAGAAAGCTCGCACGTGCGGGAAGGAATCGCTCAAAGCTTTCGCGATCGACGCGGCCGTAGCGAAGTCCGCCTGCGACGCCGGATACCACGTTTCCAGGATTCCGCTTGGCGCCAAGTGCTGTTTCACGATCTCGTAAAACTCGCGTGAATACAGCAGGCTCGATGCCGGTGCGGTAGGCGGAGGCGGCGGATCCACAACGATGACATCATAGGTTTCATTGGAAGTGTCCAGAAATCGCCTGCCGTCGTCCACGACGACTCTCGCCTGCTGCGACTTGAGCAGAGATGCCGCGTCCGGATGAAAGTAGCCGAACAGGGCCGGCACACTCGGAATCAGGTCGACCGAAGTTGTCGAGATTCCCCACGAGAGCATGGAACGAAAACTGGTTCCCATTCCAAAACAAATCACCAGGCCTTTTTTCGCAGGCCGGGACATCATCGCAAGCGGCAAGTGCGACATGTACTTGGTTACAGGCGTCAGCCAAGTCATGCCGGTCCCATTCACCAGCAGTTCGCGCCCGAAGCCCGATCCCGTTGCGATTACGGTCGCGGCATAATCCCGGCGCACCTCGCGCTGAGGAAATTTCCTCTCGTAGTCGTGGCTGATCGCATAAATCAGGATGGCGGCCAGCGACATCACCACGAACTGGATCCTCGGTTGTAAGCCGGAGCGGCCACCCGGCAACGCGGCACCACTCTTGTGGAAAGCGATCAACCCCGCAGCTACAAACAGAGGCAAGGCCAGAAGCGCCAACGCGCGTCGCTCCCCGACCCAGGGCAGCAGCCAGAACCCTGCTACCAGGGGCCCGACAATCGAGCCCAGAAGATTGACAGCGTACCCCGAGCCCGCCCGTTGTGGGTCTCCGCCGGACCATGCATCCAGCAGCAGCGGCGTAAGAAATCCGGTCATGGCGCAAAACCACACGATCGTGGCCAGTCGAACTCCGCCCAGCTCGAGACCATGGAGGCGGAATGGCATAAGTGGATCGGCGCCAATCAGCGGGATGACCGCGGCCAGCGCTAGCCAACTCCATCGCGATGCGCTATCGCCGATCCGGTGCGAACGTATCCAAGTCCGGTACGCACGAGAACCGATGAAGGTGGCGAGCAGATATACCGCGAGGATTCCCGAGAAAGCGTAGACCACGTTTCCCAAGTAGGGCGTGAGTTGTCGGATCCAGACAACTTCCATGCCCATGCTCACGAGTCCGCTGACGAACAACAGAGCGAGAATGCTGCCTCGCGATACCTCGTCCCTCGCGCCATGATCGACAACTGGGATTGCCGCGTCGACGCTCGCGCTTGGAGGGTCGACGAAGAAGCTCAAAATCACCGCAGAACCGGCAAGAACAGCATTCAAACTGCCGGCCACCAACAAGGTCTTGGTGAAGCCCAGCAACTCGATCAGTACAAACGCTGACGCCAGTGTGCCGGCGGCCGCACCCAGCACATTGGCAAGGTAAAGATAGCTGAAACCTTTTTGCGAATCGTATCCCGGACTTCGTGCCCGGATCACCGCCATGAGCAATGGAAACGTCGATCCCATGCACGCGCACCAGGGCACCAGCGTGACAGCAATCCAAAGACCGATCAGAAAATAATACGTGGAACTTTGCCAGATCCCGCTAGCGCTGCTCAGCAACAGCGCCCGCCCCAGTTTCAGCTCGTAAGGTACGGCTAAGGCTGAAATGCCAATCAGTAATTCTGCGAGCCCATAAAAGCGCAAAGCAAAGGCGGGCGCTGGATTTTTCCGCATCAGGAGTCCGGTAATCCACGCTCCCAACCCGAGGCCCGCCATGAAAATGGACAAGACAATCGAGACCAGTGCGGCCGTAACCCCGAAACTGGCCATGGCGAGCCGCAGCCAGATGACCTCATAAACCAACGCACAGAATCCGGATGCCACAAAAAAGCTGAAGTACCAGCGCATGGAAGTAGGAAGAGTTTGCTTTGTTCTGGGAAGAATTCGAAGTATCTCACGAAAGCGGTAGCAGGGGGCATCCCGGCCGCTGATCATGAGCGCGGGTGCTTGAGTTCAGCTCAGCAACCGCCGGAACAGCGCGTGCCGCAGGCGGCCGGAATGCGTGCGCTCCACGAATTCCAGTTCGCAGCGGCGGTCCGGCTTCACCCACACGCACTCCCTCATCTTCTCGGCAGTGAGGCCGTGACCTGACCGGTTCGGCTCCGGCAAGTTCACGAACAGACATTTGCTTGTGATGAGCGGCTTGAGTTCCCGGAAGACTTCCTCGCGCAGAGGGGCGTGAAGCCCGCGCCGCTAAGGTGAACACCTTACGTATCAGCTGAAGTTGCATCCCGGCAGTTTGCGACGCTCCCCTATTTCAATGTCTGGTTTGCGCTGCTAAAATGATGAGAGCGCTTGCTCGGCACAGCCAATCGGCAATCGGGCACTGTGCGGGTCCTGTGTGTTTGGTCGGGTAGTCCCAAATCTAGCACTCGTAAGTCTGAGTAGCGCCTCTGGCCGTTGGTATCTGGTCGGCTCCTCACAGGTCACAAATCCCAAGTAAGACCGGAACGCCAGGATTCTGAGCGGAATCCTCATCAACCAATTAGGAGCAGATCGATGTTTGTTTGCTTTATCGATCGCACGCTGAAGGCGTGTGCCAGTCAGACCTTCATCAGCCGGTTATCGGCAGTTTTAATGATCATGGGTGCAATCATCGTTGGTTCCTCCTGCGGAGGCGGCCACTCTTCCCCATTCACGCCTACAACCGCCGGCAATAGTCCGGCTGCAAGCCTTAACATTTCCGGCACCTTGCCTTCGGCCACTGTAGGCACAAACTACAGCGGCTCGCTGGCCGTCACCGGTGGAACAGCCCCTTACACCTTCGCTGTCGCGTCGGGACAGTTGCCCAACGGCATTGCTTTGGCGAACGATTCGGGCTCGGTATCCGGCATGCCCAGCAGCGCCGGCACCTTCAACTTTGTGGTATCCGCGCTGGACGCGAAAGGAAACTCCAGCCAGAAGCCGTTACAGATTTCGGTCGCCGGTAGTACCGCGGCGAGCAGCGGCTCAGGAAGCGGCGCCTCCAGTAATGGGGGAGCAAGTAATGGCGGATCGAATGGAGGGAGTTCGAACAGCAGCGGAAAATCCTTCTCCAACATTCAACGTGCCGCAGGATGGGGGCAGTACGGACAAGGCCCGCCCAACTTCGTCGATTGTTCTCCATCGCCCTGCGATGGAATCTCCTTCTGGATGCAGCAGGGCGTGAACAATCCCTCCAAGAGCGGATCCGCGACTCAGTTCAACCTGGGTGGCACGGCCGCTTATTCCGATGCACTGTGGAATAACCACATCATTGGTCCGTTCTCCTCACAGGGGACTTTCGACGGCGACCGCAGCATGGTGCCGTCGGTGTACAACTTCACCTACGATGTCGACTTCTACGGCGACAACCTCGAACTCTCGGAGGCGCTCGAATTTGACATCAACCAGTTCTTTGGTGGCATGGGCTTCATCTTTGGTCACGAGTGCAACATCGCGAACGGGCATCAATGGTCCGTTTTCGATAACCAGAAAGCCAAGTGGATTTCTACGGGAGTTCCCTGCAATCCCAACAGCAACGCGTGGAACCATATAACCCTCAAAGTGCAACGCACGTCGGATAACCACTTGACGTATCAATCCATCACTCTGAACGGCCAGACCACAAACCTGAATTGGACGTTTGAGCATGGGTCCGCGCAGTCGGACTGGTACGGCGTCACGCTCAACTACCAGATGGACGGCAATTGGCGGCAGGACTCGTACAGCGTCTACCTCGATAACTTAACCCTGACCTATCAATAGGCTTCACAGCACGCGCGTTCCCCGCAGTCACAAGTCTTGTTAAAGTAGGAGCGCTCATGAATGACCATCGGGCGCTCCTGCAAGAAGCACTGCAAGAGGCGAAAACCGGTTTGCGCGAAGGCGGCCTGCCCATCGGTTCGGCATTGGCGGACCGCGCTGGACGGGTGGTCGCGCGCGGTCACAACCTGCGGGTGCAAACGGGAGATCCGACGGCGCATGCCGAGACAGTCTGCATTCGCAATGCCGGCCGGCGCCGCGACTGGCACGAGTTGACCCTGGTCAGCACGCTCAGCCCCTGCATCATGTGTACGGGCACTGCCCTGCTCTACCGGATTCCGCGCGTCATCGTCGGAGAGAATCGCAATTTTTTGGGAGCGGAAGATCTCTTTCGCAGTCGGGGAGTGGAATTAGTCGTTGTCGACGACCCGGAATGCATTCAACTGATGGCGGAGTTCGTGCGCCAACACCCTGATCTGTGGAATGAAGATATCGGCCTCTGAACCTAGGGGAACTTCACCGCGACGCTGCGGCAGGTTGAGCCTTCGCGGCGGCGGCCGCCTCGCTGGCCGGAAGCGTGAACTTCAGATCCCACTTGCATAGCGGACAACGGGTCGCCACCGAATAAACGATTCGTCCAAAAGAAACGCATTTCCGGTTGATGCAGGCTCTCATACATGACCTCGCCGATTGCCGCGCGGCTGTTCGCGGCTGATCAACAGAAGCTAGCACGAGTAAGGACTTCGATCGCGCTTCTTTTCCGCTCGCCCGCATCGATTTTTCTTATTGGTCAGAGCGTCGTTTCGCACGTGGATTTCCGCGACAGACACCGCTGCCCTCAGGAGAGGCCCAGGCTTTCCGCAGCCATATCAACAATAGCTTTGCCGATAGTCAGCGAGGCGGTCGCCGCTGGAGAAGGAACATTCAGCACGTGCAGCACTTTGCCGGATGGGACGAAGCGGAAGTCATCTACCAAAGCACCGTCCGGTGTCACCGCCTGGGCTCGCACTCCTGATCCGCCGGGCACCAGGTCGGTTTCCTTTACCTCGGGCACAAGCCGCTGTAAGGCGTCAACGAAAGCCGTTTTCGAGAGCGATCGGTGCCATTCATCCACACCGCTGCGCCAATGTCGCCGCGCCATTCGCCAGAATCCGGGGAACGAGAACGACGTTGCCAGATCGCGCAGGTTGATGTCTCTGTGCCGGTAGCCCTCGCGGGCAAGTGCAAGAATTGCGTTGGGCCCGGCATCGACTTTGCCGCTTATACGGCGCGTGAAGTGCACGCCCAGAAATGGGAAGCGGGGATCGGGCACGGGATAAATCAGCGCTCGGGCCAGCGAAGCGCGTTCGGGAACCAGGTCGTAGTATTCTCCGCGAAACGGCACGATCATTACTCCGGGATCATCTCCGGCCATCCGGCATATGCGGTCGCTGTAAAGTCCGGCACAGTTGATGAGAGCGTTCGCGGAAAACGCACCCTGCGGAGTCTCTACCACCATTCCACTTGCCGAGCGCTTGATCGCCTGTGCGGGCGCGGAGCAAAGAACGGTGCTTCCTTGCCCGGTGATCAGCTCGGCGTACTTTTCGCACACTGCCGCATAGTCCGTTACCCCCGTGGAGGGGACCAGTAGCGCCTGCAACCCGGCTGCATGAGGCTCCAGCTCGCGCAATTCCCCGGAATCGATCAGCCGCAGTCCGGTGAGCCCGTTAACTTCTCCACGTTTCTTCAGCTCTTCCAGACGGGGAAGTTCTTCTTGCTGGGTTGCGACGATCACCTTCCCGCAGACTTTGTGTGGCACGGCGTGCTCGCGACAGAATTCCAGCATCGCCGCTGCGCCGGGCACACACAGCCGCGCCTTGAGCGTCCCCGGCTTGTAGTAAACGCCGGAATGAATCACTCCGCTGTTGTGGCCGCTCTGGTGACGGGCGACGCCGTTCTCTTTTTCGAGGACAAGCAACTGCTGATGGGGAAAGCGGCGGGTAATCTCCAACGCCACCCCGAGACCAACCGCTCCTCCACCGATGATGATTACGTTGTAGTGTGCGTCTTTCACGCGTCTGGCCCGAGTTGGCGGCGAGCTAGCGATGCTCGGCGAGGAATCACTTGCTCCCAACGCTCGCGACAGCCTAGTCTACGATGAGTTCGACTGTTGTGCTGTGACTGGCAGAATCCGGAACCCCTGGCGAACTTGCTGTGACGGTTACGTGGTACGTTGCCGGGTTACTGGGCGGCAATGTGGTTGCGCCACCGCCCTGCGCACTCACCCCTGAACAAGAAACCAAGATCAGCAGGAGCGGCAGCGCCAGTGCCGCGGCAAGAAGCAGCCCGAGTTGGCCACTAGCCCTTCGCTGTCGGCGAGGTGAGCCGAAAAACCAGAGAAGCGCAGTCATAAACAGCGATGCCGTGACGAATCCCGGTCCTCTAAACCGCCGGTTCAATGCAACGCGGCTCCCCTGCGTGGAGATGCTCATTACAACATTGATTGCGGATGCGCCGGGCGTTATGGGCGTCGACGGGCTGAAGTTGCACTGTGCCCCCGAAGGCAGGCCCTTAGCACACGCAAGGGTCACTGGGGCGTTGAACGAGGCACCCATAGGCTGAATGGTCAGGTTGTAAGCTCCAGTACTTTGCCCCGCGCGAATGGTCTGGCTGGGTGTCGAAGAGGTGAGGACAAAATCCTCCCCGATCGTGAGTGCGACCCCGAGAGAATGACCGGGGCTGCCCTCATGATCCACCGAATTGATCGTTAGGTTGTACGTGCCAGGCGCCGCATCTTTTGGAGTTTTGATAATGACGCTGACGGACTTCGTGCCGTCATTGGTGAGACTTATCGGATTATTCGGCCAAACGGAACACAAAGCGGCCGCTAGCGCGCTCAGATCGCAGCTGAAATCAATGGTTCCGCTGTACCCAGACACCGATTCCAGCGTCAGAGCTGCGGTCGCTTCACCTCCCGGCGCGGTCCAGAGGGTTAGTTCCCCGGAGATGGAGAAATCGCCCACGTTGAAAGTGACTTGCTTCGGCTGAATAAGAGATCCTGACCTGCCTGTGATCCCGAGCGTGTAGGAGCCCGGCGCGAATGTTACCCCTTGCACCGTCAGGGTCGCACTCGCCGGAAACGAACTCACAGAACTCGGCACAATGCTACAACTCGATCCTGGATGAGTGCTTGTGCAACTCAGGCTCACCGTACCCGCGAAGCTATCTTCTGAAGTGATCGAAATTAGCCCGGTCGCGCTAGTGTCGCCTGCTTTCTTCTGAAGGGTCGCAGGCACCGCAAGGTCAAAGTGAGGGTTTGAGGTCACCTTCACGGCAAAAGACGCGGTGAGCGCGGCAGGCGCTCCCGCGCTTGTGGCCTGGAGCGTGACCGTGTAGTTGCCCGGCGCTGTCGTTGCAGGTACGTTGACGCTGGCCGTCATGTCCACGGAAGCAATCGAGGTTGGATTGACGGTGGTACCAGGAGTAAGGCTGCAGGTTGCATTTGGAATCGTCGTGCTGCATACCACCGAGACGCTCTGATCGAACGCTCCAGATGCCGTGATCTCAAAACTGACCGCCTGCGAT
>JAICJP010000269.1 GCA_025928375.1 Candidatus Sulfotelmatobacter sp. | reverse complement strand
ATCGTGTGCACGGCTATGTCCTGTTTGTTTGCGGTCTGGGAACTGGTCTTTCTTTCCGCGGTTATGCAGATGGGACTTGCGCTCCCCATGGCCTATTACTTTCATCGCGCGACTACGCTGGGGTTACCGGCGAATTTGCTGGTGGTACCTCTTACGCAGCTGCTGATGCCGGCGGCTATTGGCGCGCTTGCCCTGGGCTCGGTTTGGCCGTGGCTGGCCAACATCCCGGTGTTGCTGACCACGCTCGCGTTGCACGGCATCATGGGCACCGTTCGCGGACTGGGCGCGATGCACATGGCAGACTTGCGGGTTGCCGTTCCCTCAGTTTTGGTGATGATGCTGGCGGCTGCCGCGCTTGGGTTCGCGATGTGGGGAGCTCGGCGCCATCGGTCTGTTGCCGGCATTGGCCTGGGGGCGATTCTGGCAGCATCACTCACTCTGGCAGGAATGGCGCCTGCGCCCCAGTTTCGGCCTGGCATGCTGGAACTCACTTCCATTGATGTCGGCGAAGGAGATTCAAGCCTGTTGATCAGCCCGCAGGGCAAGACTCTGCTCATCGATGCCGGGGGGCCAATCGGCGGCAGCGCATCGCAGTTCGACTTCGGAGAAGATGTAGTCTCTCCCTACCTGTGGAGCCGGGGCATTTCTCGCCTGCACGCTGTGGCGGTGACTCACGCCCATTCCGATCACATCGGGGGGATTTCCGCGGTGCTTAGGAATTTCCGGCCAAAGGAACTGTGGGTGGGTCTGGAGCCTCCAAGTGCGATGCTGGACAACGTGCTCGCAACAGCGCAATCGCTGGGAATAAGAGTCGTCCGGCGCTGGGAGGGAGAAGAGTTCGATTTCGGTGGGGCGCATACTGAAGTTTTCTATCCGGCCCGTGACGCGGCGATTGCTGACAAGGCACGCAACAACGATTCCATGGTTCTACGCGCGAGCTATGGCAGAACGTCGCTGCTGCTGGAAGGCGATGCGGAGAAGACTGTCGAACGGTATGTCACCGCCCGGCACCAGCCTACGGCAACTGTTCTGAAGGTCGGCCATCACGGAAGCACGAATGCGACCACGGCGGAGTTGGTGGGCTCAGCGCGTCCTGGGTTTGCGGTGATTTCAGTGGGAGCAGGGAACTGGTTCGGGCTGCCGCGCATGCAAACTCTCTCGCGTCTGGAGGCAGCCGGCGCTCGCGTGTACCGCACCGATCTGGATGGGGCGACGACCTTCTATCTCGACGGACAGGCGGTCACGGTTTCCGTTCCGGCTCTTCAGTAATCTGAAATTCCGCGGTATCGTCATCGGGCAATGAGGTGTGCTGCGCGATAGCATTTCGCGCTGCTTGCGCGTCCTCTTCGCGGACCAGAATGATCATGCCGCCCAGCCCGGGAAAGGTGTCCTGCACCATCGAGGCAGCGGTGAGATCGCTATCAATACCTGCCGACTCCAGCAAGCCTTTGACCACCAGCGCTTCCGATTCATCTTCAGAGTCGAACACTTTCACGAGTTTTTCATTGGGATCAGGACGGGGCTGGCCGGCGGCAGAAGCACGCGGTTCTGGCATGAAGTCTCCATTCTGGATTCTGGCCGTACAGGGCTGAATCCGCAGCGTCGATTTTACTCTCAACTGGAAGTGGATTGTGCCTGGCGAAGCGCGCTCCGGTTGATGCAAATCCGCGAAGAATGGTTGCGGAGGGCCCGTCTGACTCCGCGACCATAACCATAAGCGGCACCTTCGGGGAGTTGCTTTCTGCAAAACCTGAGGCAGAATGGCGGTAACCGGTGGCGCAACGCAGGGCCGCAGCGCGTCATCCAATGGGGAAGCGTAAGACTGTGGGACGAACAAAGGGGAAACCATGAACTTACCGCAGCGAGCTCCGAAAGAGACGACATTCCCTCAGCAGGAGGCGGTTCGCGAACGCGAGGAGGAGTCGAAGAAGATCCGCCGCCTGCAGGTCATGATGAGCATGGTGATGTCCGTCATCGGTCAGGATCCCAGCCTGACGGTAGAGGAAGCTTCGGAGCTTGCGGCGGGAGCGAAACGGGCGGCGCTGGCCATGTTCCCGGACAAAGAACTTGCCTACGATCTGCTCTACAAGCCGCGGCTGCAAAGACTGATCCGCGAGCGATTCCGCCTGCAGTAGTGCGGGCTGAGACTACTCGTCGGCCACGGGATTGCTCAGGGTTCCAACCCCTTCCACCGTTACTTCAACGTTGTCGCCAGCTTTCAAGGGTCCCACTCCCGAAGGCGTGCCCGTAGGAATCAGGTCTCCGGGAAAAAGGGTCATGGCTTGCGCGATGTGGCGGATGACGATGTCGAGCGGGAAAATGAAATCACGCGTGTTGCCCTGCTGGCGCACCTCGCCGTTGACGCGGGCTTCGACTGCAACTCCCGCCCAGGGATCGAGCTCTGTGGTCACCATAGGACCGACAGGACAGAAGGTGTCGAAGCCCTTCGCTCGCGACCATTGACCATCGGAGAATTGCAGATCGCGCGCGGTAACGTCGTTCACGCAAGTGTAGCCAAGAATGTACTGCCGGATATCGGCGTCGGCGGCAGGTTGATAGCAAGTCTTGCCGATGACAACGCCGAGTTCGCCTTCATGATCGACGCGCTCGGAAATCTTCGGCCGCCGCACCACTGCACGGGGCGAGAGCAGCGCGGAAGTTGCTTTCAGGAAGAGCAGAGGTTCCTTGGGAACTTCGTGTCCGAGTTCAGCCGCGTGCTCGCGATAGTTGCGTCCAATGCAAACGATCTTCGAGGGCGCCACGGGAGGCAGCAGCACCGCCTGCTCCAGAGGAAGCGGATCAATTCTGCGAGTGCGCAGGCTTTCCATGTCGCCGTCGGCGTCCTGGGGAGCGGTAAGCAGGATCCGCACAATGGCGTCATGCCCGGCGACCGGTTCCACCAGGCCATAGTGAGCTTGTCCATCCAGTTGAAATCGGCAGTATTTCATCGCTTTCTATCTAAGCACATCTGGCGCACTCGCGCGAACAAAGTCCTACAGGATCTCTATTTCGGTCCGTCACGGAACGGATTCGCTGGCCTCTTCCGACCGGGCGCTCTCGTTTCCTCGAAAGTCGATGGAGGTCACGGAGTAAAGGTAGCGTTTACCGGCAGAGACGGGGTCGTCACGATAGGAAGGAGTCTTGAGCGGTTCGGAGTTCAATTTCACGGGCTCGCCGCCGACTTCGTGGCGATAGACGTTGTAACCAGCTAGATCTGAATCCGTAATTGGCGCCCATACCAGATCAATGAACGGGCTCTGGCCCGGACCCGAGAACACGGCCTGCAGGCCGGAAGGCACTGCGGGTGGGAATACGTCATTGGCGAAGACTGTCACCTCGGGGGTGTCATCGCCTTCCAGCTGCGCTTGATTTCCATTTGGCTCGCGGACAACAGTCACCGTCTCGGCGTAATACTCGTACGTTTTTTGCCACTGGATCTCTGCGTCGGTAAGCGTCGCTTCGTTTTCTATTGGAACGTCGCCTACAGCAGTTTGTTGGGGGCGGCCCTGCTCGCGGCGATAGGCGCGAATTACAAAGTGGATGTTTTCCGGCATTTGCTGCGGAACGGCTGGCTTTGCCCAACTTAGGACGACGCCGCGGCTGGTCACTTGGGCATGAAAGTCTTGCGGCGGGCCGAGAGTTGGAGCCAGCAGAACGCGAGCCTGGTTGGAAAGTCCGGCGCCGCGGCCGGCTCGATTGAGCACCTCGACGGCGTACGTTGCGTAGCCCGTGGGATTCTCGTTCTGGAGTTCCGCGGGAAGGGTGTCGGTGAAGGACTCCTTTGGTCTCGGCACGGAACTTTTGCTCGGGGCTGAAGCTGGGGGAGCGGCTTCGGCGACGGGGGTTCCGCATTGCTTCATCACAAAGGTGGCTCGGCAGATTCGCGTCGGACCCACATTTCGGATCGTTTGCCGGTCGGTGGTGATGATGGGGATGCTCCAGGTGAGGTTCACCCGATTGCCCTTCCGCGTTGCGCGTAGGTCCAGGGGAGGTCTGGGGAGGTCCAGGGACGGAGGCTGCGGGGGAGCGATGGTGGCGCAACTAATGAGCAGCCACGTAGCCGGCGCCAGCAGCAGAAGATGGGAGAGTTTCATGCGGACGGGAACAGAGTACCAGAAGAGATCTGGGCGTCTCCCTCCGACGTCTCGCAAAAGCGGCGAGACGCGGGGGCACCCTTAGCTGCTAGGGCTGTTCTGGGGATCACCGCGCGCGCAGAAGCAAAACGGGCACGCTGATTCTGTGCTGGACGCGATTCGCGGTCGTGCCCAGAAACATGTCGGCAAAGAACCGGTGTCCATGGGTGCTCATGGCGACGAGATCGCAGCCCTTCTGCTTGACCCACTTGATGATTTCGTCAGCGGGTTCGCCATAGGCCAGCTCGGCTTCGGTGGGAACTCCTGCGGATATGAATTCTTCGCGCACGCGGTTCAGATAGGCGGTGTCTTCGGCAATCTCCGGACTCACGGCGTCGGATCCGTAGGTCCTGGCGGCCCATCCGTCGGCGACGTGCAGGAGCACCAGCCGGCTGTGGGCGATGTTCGCCAGTTGCTTGATGTGCTCAATGATGGCGCGATCGCTTGCAGTGCCATCCAGCGTCACCAGAATCCTGTCGTACATGGGTTCCAGGTATCCTCTCGGTGCTATCCGCCAATAAGCAAGTGCCACGCAGTTCTGATTGATTCCGGGAGGCCGTAGATATCCATGGAAGTGATCAGGATAGCACTGGTCCAGCCGGCGATCAGCAGGAAGCGTCCGTTTCTCCACGAGCCCATGCGCACACGGGAACTGGTGAACTGCAATAGCGGAAACATGGCAAAAGGCAATTGCAGTGCGAGCACGACCTGGCTCAGCGTGAGCAAATCTGTGACGCTGTTATCGCCTCGAATACCGATGACGAGAACGGCGGGCAGGATGGCAAGCGTGCGTGTAATCAATCTGCGCACCCAAGGCTGGATCCGCCAGTGCATAAACCCTTCCATGACGACCTGACCTGCCAGCGTTCCGGTAATGGTGCTGCTTTGTCCTGCCGCGAGCAGGGCCACTGCAAAGAGAGTGCTCGCGACCGCGGTACCCAGCAGCGGCGCCAGCGTCAGATAAGCCACACGAATCCAGTCGCTCTGGGGACTGAACGTGATGAGCTCTCCCCCGGAAGCCAAAACGCTTTTCTTGCCAAAGAATACGGTGGCAGCCAAAACCAGAATCGCGGCGTTCACAAAGAAAGCCACGGTGAGTGCGACGGTGGAGTCGATGGTGTTGAATTGCAGCGCGCGCCGGATGGAAGCATCATCTTTCTGCAAACGACGACTCTGGACCAGAGCCGAGTGCAGGTAAAGATTATGCGGCATTACGGTAGCGCCGATGATGCCGACCGCAACGTACAGCATTCCAGCCTGCCGCAAATGCGGCGTAATCAGCGCATGGCCGATCTCCAGAAAGCGCGGTTGGGTCTGCGGGAGCACAAAAATCTCAATGAAATAACAAACCGCAATGGTGGCCACCAGCAACAGGACCACGGCCTCGATCGTGCGCATGCCGAACCGCTGCAATCCAAGCAGCAACAGAACATCGAGGCCGGTAATGATCACAGCCCAAATCAGGGGAATGTGAAACAGAAGGTTCAGAGCCACCGCGCTGCCCAGCACTTCTGCGAGGTCACAGGCGCCAATTGCGATTTCGCTCATCAGCCAGTTCGGCCAACGGGTCCAGGACGGGTACCAGTCGCGGCAGCACTGTGCCAGATCTTTCCCGGTTACCACGCCAAGACGAGCCGAGATCACCTGCATGAAGATCGCCATCAGGCTCGCGAGGCCCACCACCCATAGCAGGTCGTACTTGAATTGTGCTCCTCCCTGCAGGTCGGTACCCCAGTTTCCGGGATCCATATATCCGACACTGACGAGAATGGCGGGGCCAACAAAGGCGCGCCACTGCTCCCAAAAGCTTGCCTGGTGATGCGGCACATCGATGGAGCCGTGCACATTTTCGAGCGATAAATGGCTACCCAGTTGAGGTCGCGCGTGAGGAGTGCCGGAACTCACGGGCACGGCGACGGCGTCATCTGGTGGGCGGTTCTTGCCGTTCATTAGCACTCTACTTTCGCGATTGGCTCGGAACAACTGTGACGGGTATTAGCGTAAGTAT
>JAICJP010000478.1 GCA_025928375.1 Candidatus Sulfotelmatobacter sp. | reverse complement strand
GCCGCATCGATCTCCGATTGCGTTACGGCAAAAACATTTTCTGCCATGGCATACGAGGACTGCAGCACGCCGCTTGCGATGTGGAATGCTGTTTGAAACTCGCGCATGCTGCTGGCGCGTACCGGTTCCGAGCAATTGATCACAAGACGAAGCGAGGAGAGATCATAATCCGCCCAGCGCTTCGGGGCCGTACGCCGGGGAACGAATTGAAAGGCGAAATTGGGCAGCCAGGCCAGCGTGCATTTGCTTTCCGTGATGATCTGCAGCATAGATTCTGGTTGCATGACCCAGTCGATGGGTGACTGCATGACCACCGGCACGTGGCAAACCATGGGTAGCATGAAGCAGGCGATCAGTCCCATGTCATGATAGAGCGGCAGCCAGCTGTAGATGCGGTCGCGAGCAGGGTCAATGCGCAAGGCGTGGGCGAGATGTTTGATCTGCCCGAGCACGGCCGCGTGGGTCAGGGCTACTCCCTTCTGCAGCCCGGTGGTGCCGGCGGAATGTTGAATGAAAGCCAGACGCTCGGGAGCGATTTGCGTTGACTCCGGTACCGTGACAACGTGCTCGCGCTTGTCAGCATTTCCTGGACGGATCAGTTTGGTTTCGGCGCCCAGAGCCACGCAGTCCAGCATCTCGTTACGAAAATCGGGGGCGATTACGACCGCCTTCGCACTGAGATTCGCGGTGACTCCCGCCAGGCCGGAGCGATATTTCGCTGGGTCAACCTTGAAATTGGGATAGGCAAGGAAAGCCGGAACTGCGCCCAGCATCATGGCGGCAGCAAAACTCACCATGGCCGTGATGCTTTGCGGCATAAGGATGACGACGCGGTCGCCTGAGTCGATCCCTTGCTCTCGCAGAACTGCCGCATGCAGGCGGGCGCGGTGCCGGAACTCGCCGAAGGTCACCGTCTCGCGTTCGTCCTCATCCACCCAGAAGGTAATGAAGGGCGAATTCTCTGCGGCCGCCTCGAGGGCCGCGATCAGGTTGTCGAATTTCAGCACCGGCCATTGTAGTCCGCGGATTCCCACGTCTCGCAACAGCGGCGAGACGCGGGGCACCCCGTGTGGGGCGCACCCCGGCTCGGCCTACCTGAATAATGTCGTTGTTGTCGGGACTTGTGGAGACCATTATTCTTGTCGGTCACGCCGGGAGGGTCGTTGTTTCAAAGCGTCACGTATTTAATCGTCTTTCTTTTCTGCGTCGCGGTGCTGGCGAAGGTGGCGGCGCCGACCGTGCGGCAGACAGTTCTTCTGGTGGCGAGCTACGGTCTTTATCTCACGTGGACGCGATGGTTCGCAGGCGTCCTGATTCTCTCCGTGGTAATGAATTACCTGCTGGGGCAATGGCTGCGCCGCAAGCCTGCTGCCGCGCGATTGTGGGTCGGGATATGTCTGAACCTGCTGCTGCTATTCGCGTTCAAGTATGTCCCTGAACTCGCGGGCCAATCGTCGATTCCGTCGCTTCAGAGTTTCTCTGGCCTCGCACTGCCCTTAGGGATCTCGTTCTGGACATTCCAGGCACTCAGCTACCTGTTCGATGTTTACCGCGAGGAGGAGATCGATCCCAGCTTTTCCGAATTTGCGTTGTATATGGCATTCTTCCCGGTAACGATTTCCGGGCCTGTATGCCGCCTGCCCGAGATGCTGCCGCAGTTCCGCGCCGAGCGGACCACGGCGTGGAGCGAAATCGTGGACGGCTTTCGGCGGATCGCGGCCGGAGCGTTCATGATGCAAGTGGCCAAACTGCTGGGCCAGGGCATTCTTGCCGGCGACGGCATTGTCACTGGATTCGACCGCACGACGCGCTGGAGCGGACCAGATGTCTGGTGCCTCGCGTTCGGCTATGGGCTGCAGCTTTTTTTTGATTTCGCGGGATACTCGCACATCGCGATTGGCGCGGCGCGCGCGTTGGGGATCGGAGTGCCGGAGAATTTCGAGCGGCCCTTTGCCTCCACCACGCCTTCGATCTTCTGGACGCGCTGGCACATGTCGCTCTCGTTCTGGATCCGCGACTATGTCTTCCTGCCGCTGGCCACCATGCGGCGCGGAATCTGGTGGCGGCATTTCGCGTTAATCATTGCCAT
>JAICJP010000200.1 GCA_025928375.1 Candidatus Sulfotelmatobacter sp. | reverse complement strand
CTAAATCCCGCCGTAGATGTCACGGTAACGGTAGCGTTGGCCGAAACCCCGGCGTGTCCGGAAGTCGGCGAAAGCGCCCCATTGGTGATCGTGAAATTCGCGCTGCTCGCGCCGGTGCTGTACTTCGCAACGAACGCGTCGCCAGAGGCGCCTGCGGTACCTTGCACGGGGGCGACGGTCGGAAAGTCTGTGGACACGGTATTCCCCGCGACGTAGATGTTAGCCCCCGCGCCGTCCACCGTAATTGCGCCGATCGCTCCTCCTCCGCTGGCTACGGTTGTGTCTTCATTGAGGGATCCACCCAGGTATGTTGAGAATACAATGGCGCTGCCGGCCGCATTGACCTCAGTTACGAAGGCATCGTTCTGGCCCTTCAGCGTAGCTTGGGTCGGGTTCATTGTCGGAAAATTCGCGGACGACGTTTGTCCCGTAACGTAGGCGTTCTTGTTATTGTCGACTGCGATGCCGACGCCGGTGTCGTTTCCGCTTCCCCCAAGGTAGGTGGAATATACGAGCGCGCTGCCGGCGGCATTGATTTCGGTGACGAAGGCATCAGTTGGTAGCGATCCGCCCCCGAACGTGGCCTGTATGGGTGTTTTGGTTGGAAAAGCCGTCGAGGAGGTCAGTCCGGTGATATACGCATTTTTCGAACTGTCCACTGCAATCGCAAAGCCCTCATCATTCCCTTCGCCGCCCAGGAACGTGGAATAGACAAAGTCGTTTCCTGCGGCGTTGAACAGCGTTATGAAGATGTCGTACAAACCACCGTTGCAATTTCCATCACTGCCGCATGTTGCCTGCAACGCATTCTTGACTGGGAACGTCTTATTCTTGGTGCCACCCGTGACGTATGCTTGTCCGGAGCCATCCACTGCGACCGCGACCGCAAAGTCCCCCGTGCCGCCTCCCAGATATGTGGAGTAATCCAAAGCGTTGCCGCTTGCGTTTACCTTGGTGACGAAGCCACTAGAAGCACCAACAATACTCGCTTGGATTGGGTTATGAGTCGGGAAGTTTGTGGAGTCAGTCGATCCAACTACATAAGCGTTTCCACTGCTGTCGAGAGCGAGACCTGAGATAACGTCAGTGCCGCCGCCGCCAAGGAGTGTGCTGTACGTCAGTGCAGAACCACCCGGATTTAGTTCGAGTACAAAGCCGTCAATCACACCACCAGACGTTCCCTGAAACGCTCCATGAGTGGGGAAGTTCGTGGACCCCGTGCCTCCCGCGATGAAAATGTTCTCTGAAGCATCGAGTGCGATCGCATTCCCGCTGTCATCTCCGCTACCGCCGATGTAGGTCGAAAATACGAGGCTGGAGCCGTCCGGAGAAAGCTCGCTGACGAATACGTCAAAACCGCCTGCGTTGGTCGCTTGCAAAGCATTCTTACTCGGAAAATTTGTAGACTTCGTTTGTCCGGTCACATAGGCATTCCCAGCGCTGTTCACCGTGATGGCCGAGCCGTCATCCTTCGCATTTCCGCCCAGGTATGTCGCATACGTTACCGCAGGATCAATCACCAATTCGCGGCTGCGATCGTAACTCCCGACTTCGAAACTGACTGTATTCTTGGCAACGACAAAACGCGAATCCACCGCCTGCTGCACATTCTCGTTGCGCTGATAAGTCACAGGCTTATGCAGCACCACATCGCCCGCCGTAGAAGCGAGCACCAGGTTGCCAGTGGAATCGGTGGAAATCTTCTTCGCTCCCGACACATCGAAGCGGATCGTTTTCGGATCGGCTCCCGGAGCAACAATGAAGTCGAACTCCAGTTGTTTCTGCTGCCCGTGAAACGCAAGATTCACGCCCGGATAAACCTGGTTGTAAGAGACTCGCGCATACTGCTTCACGCCCGCATGCCACTGGCTGCGATCGTTCCCGATGAAATAGTTGCTGTGTCCGGGTAGTTCGTTGTCTGCCGCGATCGGCGCATTTTCATTCGCGCCCACTAACTTCATCCGAATGGCACCAGTTTCATCTTTCGTCGCGTTGTCTGTTTTCTGCGCAGACAACAACGCGCGCTTGCCTGTGATGCCCGCATTCGCTCGCGCCGACTGCATTGCGAACACCGTTTCATCTGCCGTCAAAAACGCGGTGTATCCCTTCCCCCGCGCCATGTACTTCACCTGCGGATCCGTCTGGCCCTGGTTGGCTTCGAATGCTAGAGGAAGTGCATCCAGATCGGCGCGCACGCGCCCACTCTGCGCCGCGCTGGCGGGAACTTGCGTACCCGAATTGCGGGCACTGCGCGCCCGCAAATGGCTCGAGCCTGCAATGGCAGCCACCCCGACAATCGCAATGGCAAGAACCCAAACCGCAGGCATCCAGATCTTTTCGGCAGATTGCTTAAACACAAAGTCCTCCTGTAATCACAGCCTTAACCCTGATTGCTGAAAATAGACTCGAATCGCGGAGGCGCTAATGTCCCCAACGCGCACCCTTGTTTCCCGAGTCGCCAAGATTGCAATATCTGTGCTTTGTTCGCGAGTATGGAATGCCCGCCCACCCTTGTCAATGAACTGGAGGCTGCAATTGGGGTACCACGTCGGCACCTGGGAAGTACCAAAACCCGACTCGGAACCTGTCAAAATTCCACTCTGGCGGGCAGCTTTAGGGCACAGTAACGATTACTGCGCTGCATGGTTTAGAACCGCGGCGGCGATAGCTATGTTGTACCGCTGAATCAAAATAGATGGCATCTTCCGCCTCCAAAGGAAAGTCATCGCTGCCGATCTTGACGGTCACCGACCCCTTGATAACAAACAGGAATTCCACCCCGGGATGCGAATGCGCCTTCGCCTTTTCCGGCCCAATCTCCTGAAAATCGGCCAGAAACGCGCTAAGTTTTCGTTCCGTGGTGCGGTAATCCAGGCACTCAAAGTAATACGGGACATCCTGTACTCCCGGCCGCTCTGGGAACCGCACCCTCTCCTGCTTGCGTACCACCCCCACCACCCGTCGCTTGCGTTCGTCGGTAAAGAAGAAATCCAGCCCTACCCCAAACACCATGGCAATGCGCAATAGTGTTGGCAGGGTGGGAAACAACTTTCCCCTCTCCAGTTTCGACAATAAAGCCGCCGAAAGCCCTGTATGCTGGCCCAACTCGACCAGGCCCAGGCTCTTGCGCAACCGCAGGGTCCGCAGTTTCTCCCCAATCGAGTACCGCCCCAGGCCTTCGGAAATGGTCGCGTTCGCACCCGCCATAGTTTCGTAATGATAAAACGAATATTCCCACCAGTAAAGATAATCAACGTAGACAGGGACGGCCTCTCAGGCTGTCCAGGGTTTGCACCGAAAAACGGCGGGTGCGAGGGTTTGTCTTGCGCACCCTGCGGCCTCTGCGCCATTCAGCCCTTCACTCTATTTAGGCGGCTGCTTCTTCTTGTTGAATAGCCCCATCACGCTGTTGATCGGGTTCTGCTGTTGTTGTTGCTGCGGATTGTTGGCGTTCGGGACCTGGCCGTTCAAGATTCCCCCCAGCAATCCAGTAGCGATTCCTTTCACGTCAGGGGTGAACTTGGGATCCGACGTAGTTCCCGTAACCCCAAACGGAATCCCCATCCCACCCACCGACGCATTCATCTTGAACGCCAGCTGGTCGGCCGGACTGACCGTCCCATTTCCCGTGAGCACTCCAATCGCCGGTACCGTCAGATTGATGTTGTTCGCCGCGGTCCCCTGCGGCGCCATCTTCACATCGGAACTGAAGTTCTGAATAGTCGTATCGTTGCCGGTATTCTTACCCGCCAGCGCAGCAATCGCAGACATCTTCTCCCCGAGATTGAAATTGGCGAGCTTCGTATTCTGCATCTTCACCGACCCGGTCGTCACCAACGCGTTCACAGGACCTGTGCTCGCCGTGGTCACGTCCAGATCGCCGCCCTTGAGCGTCGCCTTGGGTGGCAATATCACACCAACCGCCGGCAGCATCGTTTCCAAATCGTCGACTGGCATATTCTGCCCATTCAGTTTCAGGTTCACCGATGTGACCTTGCCGTGGGCATCATAATTTCCGGTCAAATGGGCGACCGCTTTGCCCATGTAGATATCGCCTTGCGTGATTGTCCCCGTTTCCCTTACCAGATTGTGAACCAGGGTGAAGTTGACTTTCACTGGCTGGCCGGCGGGGGCGCCTTTCTTGACGACCTGCAATTTCGAGCAGGTCAAGGTTCCTGAAGCTTTAGCTTCATTTCCATTCGAGACCACTGTGCCGTTGAGATCGGCGATGCCCTGGATTCCGGCCGCAGGATCGATAAATCCCGAAGCAGCCAGATTCATATTCTGCACGGAGATTTTCGCGTTGAGCGGCGTCAGCGCCGCGTCGTTGGCATCGATCGGTCCGGCCGTTCCCGTCAGCTTCATGCTTCCGCCCGCTGGAAGTTTCGCCGTCATATCGAACGGGAACGACGAGCTGAAGGAGAAGTTCTTCACCGCGATGTTCACTTCGTTATAGACCCGCTGCGGTTGCGTCGAGTCCGCCTTCGATACGTTCATGCGCCCGTGGTACACATTCAGTTTCCCAATGGATAAATTCATCGGGTTGCTGCTGGTTTTCTCCGACGCACTGCCCTTCTCCGCCGGAGCCGTTTCCTGCGGCGAAGGCTTCGCGGTGTTTGCCGACTTCTGCGCCGCCCCATTTCTTGGAGTCGCAGCACTGCCGGGCGGATGTTCCGGCGCCGACGGGTTCTTCGACCCCAGGCTGGAGAAATTCCATCGCTCCCCGTTCTCCGACTTCACCAGGCTGATCTGCGGCTGGTCCAGGGTGATCTCTCGAATGTTGAGCGTCCTGGAAAGGATCAGCGGCAGCAATTCGACCCCCACCTTCAATGATTTCGCCTGCACAAACGGCGTCTTGCTGAACTGCGGGTCGTCGGCAACCAAGATGTTGTCTGCCACCACGCTGCCCGACCACAGCGCCAGCGACAGGTTGCCCACCTTCACCTGTCGGCCCAAGGCGTCGGTCAGTTCCGACTCCAGCTTCGGACGGAAAGTATTGGCGTCGATGAAGAAGGGAACTACGATCACGGCAATGATCAGCAGGGCAATGATGATGCCCAGGACTTTAAAAAAAGTTTTCATGATGTCTTCCTCCTGCCAGGTGCGGCAAAGTGCGGTCGTACGCGAAGGAGATCGTGCGGCACCGCCAGTTTATCACTGAGAATCCTGCAGCAGTTCGGGCGAGGGCACGCGGGCGTTCGCTGGCCGCTCGCCTGAGCCCCCGGCAGCCGCCAGTTCCTTCTTCGCTTCTTCTTTGCGACCCAAGTGGAGCAGCACTTGTCCCCGCATGTAGTGCGCGTCGGTGCGCGCCGGATCGGCTTTCAGCGCGGCATCTGTCTCCGCCAGCGCCGCAGTATATTTCTGCCGGCGCTGATAAATCCTCGCCAGCCCCAGGCACGCGCTGGCCAGGCGCGGGTCCCGGCGAAGCGCTTCCCGGTAACTCTTCTCTGCGTTGCTGTCGTCCTGCGTCTGCCAATAGACTTCCCCGAGTTGCTCGTAATTCAGGGCCAGATCCGGCTCTACCGCAATGTCCTTCAGAAACTCTTCCCGGGCTCGCGCATAATTCTGCTTTCCCAGGTACGACATTCCCAGGTTGAAGTGGACGAACGGAAGCCTCGGATTCGCCTTGGCCGCCGCATCGAATTGCGCAATCGCCTGGTCATACTCCTGGCGATTCAGATGATATTTTCCGGCGAAGAGATGGTATTCGGGGGAGTCATTTCCTACTTTAAGGAGCTCTTCCGCGGCCCGGGTATCAAGCTTTTCCAGTCCCGCCCGATTTGCCGCATTGCTAAGCACATACAAGTAGGGGAAATGGGCCGATTCCTGCGGCCAGAGGGGTTCGAGGGTTGCCGCAGCATCCCCCCAGCGCTCGGCGAAAAAATAGCAAAGGCCCAGCAGATACCGCGGCTGCACGGCATCCGGTTGCTCGCGGACTACGGATTCCAACGGCGGGATCGCTCTCAGGTATTCGTTCTGCCGGAAATAAGCCAAACCGATATTCAGCCGCACCCCCGCAGCTTGCGGCATCAGCCGCTCTGCTTTCTGCAGCGTGCTTACCGCCTTGGCCCACTGCTTGCGCCGCATGTAGACCACGCCCAGATTGGTGTAGGCCGCGCCCGATTGTGGATCGATCTGCAGCACTTCCCGGAAAGCTTCCTCGGCGTCGTCCAGCTTTCCATTCTGCAATGCCAATTGCCCGCGCGCAAAAATCTGCGCCGGATCTGCGGCTCTCGACCGCACCGCCCCCGGCGGTGCCTGCTGTCCCGGAAGTGCCCCGCAAATCGCAGTGCACGCCAGCAGCAGAAGCATTCCGAAAATGTTCGATGTGATGCTCGCTCTTGACACTCGCATGCGTCTCTGCTGTAGTGTCCGCCAGTGCTCGCTCTGAATTCAAGCGGGGCGGGTGCGGATGAATAACGATATTCTGATACACCTCAGTTCTTCGCTTTGCTGCAAGGCCCCTGCATGGTGACCATTCGTGATGTGGCGAAGGAAAGCGGTTTTTCCTCGACCACCGTATCTATCGTCCTCAACAACGCGCCCCTGTCGCGCTATATTCCGGCGGTCACCAAGAAACGCATCGAGCGCGCCGCGCAAAAGCTCGGCTATCGTCCCAATCAGTTCGCGCGTTCCCTGCGCAGCAAGCGCAGCCACACCGTCGGAGTCATGGTCTTCGACATGACCGACCCCTTCTGCACCCTGATTCTTCGCGGCATCGAAAACACGCTCTACCAGTCGAACTACCTGCCCATCCTGACCGACGTCCACAACGAGGGCAGCCGCTTCGAGCGCTACCTGGAAATGCTGCTGGACCGCCGCATCGAAGGATTGATCGTCATTGCCAACTGGCTCTTTCTCGATATCAATTTGCTCGCCGACCTGGAAAAAAGCAGCATCCCCATCGCCATGATCGGGTGCGAATTGAAAAACGACACTATGAGTTCGGTCATCGTCGACAACGAAGTCGGCGGCCAGCTCGCTCTCGAGCACTTGTATTCTTTGGGACATCGTAAAATTGCCTTCATCCGCGGTCCCAAAGGCCTGACGGATAGTTCACCGCGCTGGCGCGGCATCCGCAACCTGGCAAAGCAGTCCGGCATGGAACTCGATGCCCGCCTGATTCTGGATTTGCCGGAATCCCGCGATCCACTTTCCAGTTTCGAGTCCGGCTGCAAGCTCACCGAAGAACTCATACGCCAGAAGCGCTCCTTCACGGCCCTGCTGGCGTTCGACGACATGAGCGCCTTCGGTGCGATCCGCGCCCTCAATAAGGCCGGAATCGCTGTGCCCGAACAGTGCTCCGTGATCGGCTTCGATGACGTAGCAACCTCCGCCATTTACACCCCCTCGCTCACCACCGTGCGCCAGCCCATGGAATCCATGGGAGCGTCGGCCGTAGGCATAGTGGTAGACGGCATCAACGCCGTCCTGGAAAAACGCGACATCCTGGCCACCCACAAGAAAGTAGCCCCCGAACTAGTCATCCGCGACTCCACCCGCAACTTGGCGTAGATCAACCGAAGCACTTCAGTAGGCTGGAATAAGGCCACCCGCTCGGGTAACCAAGCCGCAGCGGGCGAAGAAGCGTTCTCACGCGCACCCTGGGATCCCGCAATGTTCAGAACTAGCCGACTTTGACCCCAACTCTCTACCGTCGCGCCGTCAATGAAGAACCAGAGGTTCCCTTGTCCCCAGTCCCCAGTCCCTGCTCCCTGTTCTTGTTAGCAGCTCGCGAAGAACCATAAAAGCTACGCAAGCCGCAGTGGGGCGAAAGAAGCGTTCTCACGCACAGTCTGGAATCCCCCATGTTCAGAAAACCCGACTGCCCAACCTTCCTCCGT
>JAICJP010000045.1 GCA_025928375.1 Candidatus Sulfotelmatobacter sp. | reverse complement strand
GGGATTCCAAGTGCTGGTCGGAGCCGCCCACAAACTGCAGGTCTCACTTGACGCCGGAGCTGTCGGAGCGATTCTGGCATTCGCGTGTCCTGCTCCGACCGCTTGCTATGAAATCTATGCCGCTTGGAAAGAGGGCGATGCTGAACTGGCGCGTCTCAAGCAGGAACGCATTTCCAGGGCGGCCCAGCGGGTTGGCAGCGAGCTGGGTATCCCCGGCCTCAAATATGCAATGGATTTCAACGGGTACTACGGCGGCTCGGCGCGCTTGCCTTTTCTTCCGCTGACGGCGGCGCTCAAGCAGGAAGTAGAGCAACTCATTGCCGATATTCGAAACTGAGGTGTCGCTCTGTGAAAAGCGAGATACGGCAGCGCGAGCAATTACCGCCGCTTTCCGAGGAGATGAAGGCCTGGTCAACAGCGCTCTCTACCGAACTGAGCGAGTGGCCGCAAGTCACCCTGAAATCTTTCTTTGGGTTCACTGCGCTTTATCGTGGGAAGACTATGTTTGGCTTGTTGCCGCGCACGCGCAGCATCTTCAAAGGCAACGCAGTCGCCTTCCGCATCAACTCCGCCGATCGCAGCTGGCAGTCTCTGATAGAAAAAGATCAGCGAATCGCTGCCTTCGACAAAGATAAGGCACGGTGGTTCATGTTTGAACTCTCCGGCGACTCCGATTTGCACCACGCTCTGGAATACCTCGGAAGGGCGTTTGAAGCGGCGGGTAGTATTCACAAAAAGAAGTAGTTGCGGGCATATTGTGATTGAAATCACACCGGAGTATACTGGGTTCGAACGAACGTTCGAATTAGTCGTTTCCAAGCCATGGCTACTCCCTCCGCCGCAACCCGGGTTGGTTCACGCCCGCAGCGTGCCGCGCCGGTTTCGGAATCGCGCTACGATCGCCGCCTTTCCGAAATCCTGGCCCACGCCACTGAGGTCTTTTGCAAAAAAGGATACGAAGGGGCATCGATGCGCGATCTCTCGCGGGAGAGCGGCATGTCGTTGGCCGGGCTCTATTACTACTTCGAGTCCAAAGAGCGGCTGCTTTACCTCATTCAGAAGCACACCTTCAGCACCATCGTGCAGCGCTTGAAGTCTCGTCTGGAGAGCGTGAACGACGCAGAAGAGCGCGTGCGGGTTTTCATCCTCAACCATCTGGAATATTTTCTGGCCAACCAGGCCGCCATGAAGGTGCTCTCACACGAGGACGAGGCGTTGAAAAATGGATTCGGAGAGGAAGTGGCGGCGATCAAGCGGGAATACTACAGGATCTGCGTGGGGCTGCTCGATCAGTTGAAGCGCGACCGGGGCTTACAATTTGCGACACGGATCGCCGTGCTCAGCCTGTTTGGCATGATGAATTGGATTTACACATGGCACAATCCGCGGGTAGATGCCGATGCGACGGCCCTTGCGGGAGAGATGGGCGATGTCTTTCTGCGCGGGGTGCTGGGCGGTGAGGCCAAGTGAGGTTTTTTCTGGAGGCTTGGCTTTTGCCTTGGCTTGAGTACGGACCGGAGTCGGAGAGAACTGAGGTCGAGTTTTGCTCGACCGGGCGGACGAGGCGTCCGCCCCTACACGAACATTGAAAAGGAGTCATTCATGGCGACGACAATGCAACCGGCAACTACGGAAAGTGCGAAACAGCTGCTCAACTACCGCACGGATGGTGGTGTGGCTATCATCGAGATGTGCGACCCGCCCGCAAACACTTACACCTACGAGATGAATCGCCAGATGGATGACGCCATCCTGAAAGCGCGCATGGACAACGATGTGTACGTGATAATGCTCACCGGCGCGGGCGATAAATTCTTTTCGGCGGGCGCGAATATCAAGATGCTGTCCAGCGTGGATCCGACATTCAAGTATTACTTCTGCCTGCACGCCAACGAAATGCTGTTGCGTCTGGAGCACACTCCCAAACTGGTGATCGCCGCCATCAATGGACACTGTGTGGGCGGCGGGCTGGAAATCGCCATGGCTGCCGACATCCGTATCGCGCGTAAAGACGCGGGCAAGATCGGGCTGCCGGAGGTGAACCTGGGAGTCCTGCCAGGGACCGGCGGAACCCAGCGGCTCTCGCGGCTGGTGGGCAAGAGCAAAGCCATCGAATTAATGGTCACGGGCAATACATTCTCGTTCGAAGAGGCGCAGGAACTCGGCATCATCAACGACATCTTTGAGCGCGATGGCTTCATGGAAAACGTGATGGAGTACGCGAAGCAATTCTGTCCCCCCAACAAGGCCGCGAAGGCGGTGGGACGCATCAAGCGCGCGGTGCAGACAGGCTGGGAGATTCCGATGGAGTCGGCGCTTGCGGTGGAGCGCGAGAACCAGCAGTTGCTGTTCCAGAGTGAGGATGCGAAGGAAGGTCTGGCTGCTTATGTGGAGAAGCGGCCGGCGACCTTCAAAGCGAAATAGGTGTGTAGGGACGGACGCCGTCGTTCGTCCGCCGGACGAAATCCGGCTGAGGATGCTGAATGCTCGCAGCTAGCAAAGTGAAAATCGAACCCGGCCGGCTTCTGATCAACAGTCAGTGGGTCGAAGGCTCGAAGACATTCGATACCACGAATCCGGCCACCGGGGAGGTGCTCACACAAGTTGCGGAAGCGTCCGCCGCCGATGTGGACCGCGCAGTAGCCGCCGCGCGGCAAGCATTTGAGGACCGCAGTGGAGCGTGGCGCAAATTGTCGGCCAGCGAGCGCGGACGCCTGATCTGGAGGCTCGCCGACCTGGCCGAAAAGAATATCGAGGAACTTGCCGAGTTGGAAACGCTCGACAACGGCAAGCCGATCTTTGAATCGCGTTACGTGGATATACCGATGGTAGTGGACGTCCTGCGCTACTACGCCGGCCTGGCCACAAAGATCCATGGCGAAACGGTGAACACGTCTGAGGCGGCCTTCACCTACACGCTGCGCGAGCCGGTGGGAGTGGTGGGGCTGATCGTACCTTGGAATTTTCCGTTGCTGCTTGCGTCGTGGAAGATCGGGCCCGCGCTGGCTTGCGGCAATACGATCGTGCTGAAACCGGCTGAGCAGACGCCCCTTACCACGTTGAAGTTGGGTGAATTCGCGATCGAAGCGGGATTTCCTGCAGGCGTAATCAACATCGTGACTGGCGGACCCGAGACGGGGAAGGCGATTGTTGCCCATCCGGGCATCGATAAGATTGCATTTACAGGTTCGACTGCGGTGGGCAAGGAGATCATGCGGGGCGCGGCCGACACGCTTAAACGGGTCACGCTCGAACTCGGTGGTAAGTCCCCCAACATCGTTTTCTCCGACGCCGATGTAGACAACGCGGTTAAGGGCGCGATCAACGGGATCTTCTACGGCAAGGGCGAGGTATGCAATGCTGGCTCGCGCCTGTTTCTGGAACGCAAGCTGAAGGACGAGTTCACGGAGAAACTGGTAGTGCGTGCGTCGAAGATGAAACCTGCAGATCCGCTCGATCCCAAAACGCGGCTGGGTGCCATGGTAAGCCAGGAGCAGATGCAGACAGTTCTCAACTATATCGATGCCGGGAAAAAAGATGGAGCGAAGTTGGTGGCAGGCGGCAACCGCGTGTCGGTGGACGGGAGCAAGGGATTCTTCATCGAGCCCACGATTTTCGGCGATGTCCAGAACGATATGAAAATTGCGCGGGAAGAGATTTTCGGTCCCGTGCTGTCGGTGCTGAGCTTTGACGATGTGGATGAAGTCATCGAGCAAGCGAACAACAACCCCTACGGATTAGCAGCCGCTGTGTGGACGCGTGACGTCAAAAAGGCACACAGCGTGTCGCGGCGACTGAAAGCTGGCACGGTCTGGATTAACACGTACGGGTTAATGGACGCGGCGCTTCCATTTGGGGGCTACAAGAGTTCAGGATTTGGCCGCGAATTGGGCGCGCATGCCATCGAGCACTACACGGAACTGAAAACCGTGTGGCTAAATATGTTATGAAAAAGCGTCACCACGGTGAGCACAGAGGCGCACAGAAGCAGTGTTTCCCTGTGGTGAAGAGGTTTTAAATTATGCCGGGAAAAGTAGCAAAAATCGGAACATTCAGTGATTGGATAGGCCTGTTCAACGATTGGCGCAAGGAGATTGGAGTAAACACGGCGGACATCGAGGCCTTCCAATTCGATACGCTTTACGGCGCGATCGAGACCGAGGATATTGAATTCGGACACTATAAGGGCCGTCGCAAATGGGAGAACCTGCGCCAGATTCCTACACAACAGATGCGCGACGCGCTCATGAACATGATCGTCTACCAGGGTGACACCGAGTTTGCCAGCGTCGAGCAGCAGCGCAACCTGCTTGACAACGCTCCGACGGACTGGGATCGCCGCGCCATTACGCGGGTGATGATTGAAGAGATGCGTCACGGCTGGCAGATGTGCGCTCTGCTGGTGGATCATTTCGGCTATTCGGGAAAAGTTGAAGCGCAGAAAATGCTGGAGCGCCGCGCCTTTGAGAACAAGCGGCTGCTAGGCGCGTTTAACGTCGATGTCGACAACTGGATGGACTTCTTCACCTACACCGATTTTGTGGACCGCGATGGAAAATTCCAGCTGCAGATGCTGAAATACTCGGCATTTGCGCCGTTGGGGCGATCGATGTCGTACATGCTGCGCGAAGAGGCGTTCCACATGGGCACCGGCAATGACGGGTTGCGCCGGATTGTCGAGGCGGGCATCATTCCGGCGTGGCTGATTCAGAAGTATTTGAACAAATGGATCTCGAGTTCGTACGACCTGTTTGGTACAGATCACTCTTCGTCGGCGCACTGGGCGTATGTGTGGGGCATTAAAGGCCGTTATGACGAGCCGAAAAACGACAGGGCTGCGGATCTCGACGATCTGAATGATTACAACCGCCATCTCTACCGCGAGGAAGTCTCAGGATTGATCGAGCGCTTCAACAATTCACTGAAGCCCGGAGAACCGAAACTGTACGCGCCCCACATCAAGTTCAACCGCGCCATCGGTCGTTGGGCGGGACAGAAATTCCACGCGCAAACCGGCGAGCCGCTCAGCGACAAAGCTTATGAGGAGCATGTGAAGGAGTACATGCCGTCGGCGGAAGACAAGAAGCTGCTGCTGGAAATCATCGGCAACGAGAAGAATTGGATTGCAGAAAAAGCCGGAGCGCGGGATCCACTGGCCTCGATCGGCGAAGTAAGGAAGTCAGCCATCAATCTCTGACCATGACGACAAGTGCCGCAGACACGAAGCTCAGTCGGATTTCGCTGGAAATCGATGGCGCCGTTGCCACCCTCATGATGCGCAATCCTCCGGTGAATGTCATCGATATTCCCATGATGGAGGAACTGGCTCAAGTTCTGGCGGAATTGGAGGGGCAAGCGAAAATATCGGTGCTCGTGATTTGCGGCGAAGGCCGGGCGTTCTCGGCTGGCGTGGATGTAGCCATACACATTCCGGACAGAGTCGAGGACATGCTTTCGAAGTTCCACAGCGTGGTCCGCGCGCTGGTCGCCACGAAGAAGATCACGGTTGCAGCGGTGCACGGGCTTTGCCTTGGCGGCGGAGCAGAGCTGGCCATGGTTTGCGACCTGGTCTATACCAGCGAGCAAGCGGAGTGGGCTTTTCCAGAAATCAAGCTTGGCTGTTATCCGCCGGTGGCATGTACGGCGCTGGCGGCGCTGGTCGGGCAGAAGCGCGCGGCGGAGATGATTCTGACCGGCCGCTCGATTGGCGGCAGGGAAGCGGCGGAAATCGGACTGGCGACGCGCGCAGTTCCTGAGATGCACCTCAGTTCTGCGGTCGCGGCCGGCGTGGGGCAACTGCTGCACTTGAGTCCGGCAGCGCTCGCGGTCGCGAAGAAAGCGTCTTACGCGTGGGATTCGATGCACTTCGATAAAGGGCTGGCGCGTGCTGAGAAGATTTACTTCGAAGACCTGATGAAGACGTCCGATGCGCAGGAAGGGATCCGGGCATTCCTGGAGAAACGCCCGCCCAAGTGGCGCGGGGAATAAGCGGTTATTCCTGACATGGATTACGAAATCACTGCCGAAGAAGTAAAAGCCAAGTTGGATGCGGGAGACGCGTTCACGCTGCTCGATGTCCGAGAGGCGTGGGAGTTCGAGGTGGCACGGATGGATCGCGCCAAGCTCATGCCGATGGGCGATGTGCCATCGCGGGCGCATCAGGAGCTTGATCCCGAGGATCACATCGTAGTCGTGTGCCATCACGGCGTGCGGTCGATGAATGTCACGGCCTGGTTACGGCAACAAGGATTCGAGAAGGCGCAGTCCATGCGAGGCGGCATCGATGCGTGGTCGCGAAGTGTGGATGGGAAGGTACCGGTGTACTGACGAGCTGTGAGCATTGAGCTGTGAGCGATCGGCTCAAAAGCTCGCTCATAGCTCATCGCTCACTGCCCATAGCTCAATGAAAAAAGAACTCATCGAACTTCGCGTCAATGGCCGCGCGCACGAGCTCGCCATTGAGCCGAATGCCCTGCTACTCGACGTTCTGCGGCAGCAGTTGCAGCTTACGGGTTCCAAACGGGGGTGCGACGATTCCTCTTGTGGCGCTTGCACAGTGCTGATCGATGGAGTCGCGATGATGTCGTGCACGCTGCTGGCCGCCAGTTGCGAAGGCCAGGAAGTTACGACCATTGAAGGCGTCAGCGAGCACGGGAGCCTGGCAGCGATTCAGAAAGCTTACGGCGACTGGGGTGGAGCGCAGTGCGGCTACTGCACTCCCGGGTTCATCATGACGGTGAAATCGTTGCTGGCGGAGAATTCGAATCCCAGCGAGGCAGATATACGGATGGCGCTGAGCAGCAATCTCTGTCGCTGCACCGGGTACAACCAGATGTATCAGGCGATTGGCTCGGCGATCAAGGCAGAGCGGGAGGGCTTGGCCGTGGCGGGTTCAGGCGGCGGAAAAGGATGAATTCCAAATTCTCCATTATCGGCAAGCCCACTGCGATGGTAGATGCCGCCGAGAAGACCACCGGTTCGGGGAAATACACCGATGATCTCAGCGTTCCTGGCATGCTGGTGGGGAAGATCCTGCACTCCCCGTATCCCCATGCTCGCATCAAGGCAATCGACACCAATAAAGCCGAGAAACTGGATGGCGTGGTTGCGGTCGCCGTCGGTCAGGATGCGCCGAAAACCTATGGCATTCTTCCGGTCGGTCACGATGAATATCCTCTTGCGCTCGACAAGGTCCGCTATGTTGGCGATAACGTCGCATGTGTGGTCGCGACCTCGGAAGCAATCGCAGAACGGGCGCTGGAACTGATCGATGTGGATTACGAGGTGCTGCCGGGCTACTTCGATCCGGAAGAGTCGATGAAGGCCAAGTCGGACCTGATTCACGATCACAAGCTTAACAACATCGAAAAGGATTATCACCACGTATTTGGCGATCCTGAGCGCGGTCTTGCGGAAGCGGATCAGGTTGCCGAGGCACGCTTCATCTCCAATGAAGTGACGCATGCCGCGATGGAGCCGCACTCCACGCTCGCGTCTTTCGAAATCGATCCGCATACCGGCAAGCCCGGACGCCTCACGGTATGGTCTTCGACGCAGGTCCCGTATTACCTGCAACACAAGCTTTCGCTTGTGCTCGAGATGCCCATGCAGCAGATCAGGGTGATCAAACCGCTGGTAGGTGGCGGATTCGGGGGGAAGAGCGAGGTAATTCCGCTGGAGATTATCGCTGCGATCGCGGCGCGCAAGGCAAAGGCGCCAGTGAAGATCACGTATACGCGCGAAGAAGTGTTCTGGGCGCATCGCGGACGCCCGCGCACCATTATCGATCTGAAGACCGGGGTGAAGAAAGACGGGCGGATCACGGCTGTGAAGGCGCGCGTGGTGCAGGATGGTGGTGCGTATTGCTCCTACGGCGTAGTGACCATCTTGTACTCGGGAGCGCTGTTGGGCGCTCTCTACGACATCCCCAACATTCAATTCGATGGCTATCGTGTGCTCACCAACAAGCCGGCGTGCGGAGCCATGCGCGGCCACGGTACGGTGAATGTGCGCTTCGCCTTCGAGTCCCAACTCGATGAACTTGCGTCCGCCATTGGAATGGATCCGGCCGAGATTCGCCGCCGCAATCTGTTGCATTCGCCCTGCATCACTGTGAACGGCTTGCGGGTGCAAAGTTACGGGTTGCCGGAGTGCATCGAGAAGACGGTGGAACGCTCCGGATGGAAGGAGCGCAAAGGCAAGCTGGCGAAGGGACGCGGGCTGGGCATTGCGTGCAGTCACTACGTGAGCGGGGCGGCCAATTCGATCATTCGCTCGGACATGCCGCATTCCACGGTCAACATCAAGATCGATCGCGATGGCGGCGTGGTGGTATACACGGGTGCGTCGGAAATTGGCCAAGGATCGGACACCATGACGGCCCAGATTGCGGCCGAAACGCTGGGTTGCTCGTTGTCTCGCATAAGGGTTGTCGCCGCCGACACTGATCTGACGCCCATTGATATTGGCTCCTACTCGAGCCGGGTGACCTTCATGGCAGGAAATGCCACGCTGCGCGCCGCCGGTGAAGTGAAAAAGCTGATTGCAGCCGCAGCCGCAAAGACGATGTCGTGTGATCCAGAAGACGTGGTTTTCCGGGATGATCTCATTACGAAGAAAGTTTGTGTAGGGACGGACGCCGTCGTCCGTCCAGCCGAGCAGGGCTCGGCCGCCTCCGTGTCGGGCCGCGTAGAAGGCCAAATCCTTCGCGGCTCCCTACAGCAGAAGCGCAAAGAAGAGGGCCCGAAGGAGTCGACGACCTTTGAAGAAGCGGTAGTCACCGCCATCGACTTCCATGGTGCACTGACCGGAACAGGTTCTTACGCCCCACCCGCGGAGGCCCGAGGCGGCAAACATAAAGGAGCCGGAGTCGGGCCCTCGCCGGCGTATTCGTACTCTGCTCAGGTCGCAGAGGTCAGCGTGGATGAAGAGACGGGCGAGGTGACTGTTCACAAGGTCTGGGCAGCGCATGATTGCGGACGCGCTCTGAATCCGGTATCAGTCGAAGGCCAGATCATCGGCTCGGTGTGGATGGGGATGGGACAGGCGCTCACCGAAGAGATGGTCTGGAAAGATGGCATGCTGATGAATCCTGGGCTGCTCGAGTATCGCAGCCCGTCTTCAGTGGAGTCGCCGGAGGTAGAACCGATCATCGTAGAGAGTGTGGACCCTGAAGGGCCGTTCGGAGCGAAAGAGTGCAGCGAAGGATCGCTGGCGGCAACAATTCCCGCGATTGCCAATGCCATTTACGACGCGGTGGGTGTGCGGCTGCATGAGTCTCCGTTTACTCCGGAGCGAGTACTCGCGGCGCTGCGCGCGAAGAAGCTAGCCAAGACTCTGAACCTGACCGAGGGCATCGATCCTACTGCGCCTAGCCGATTCCGCGAGCACGGAGGATCACTCTGGTTTAAGGGCAAGGGTCCGGAGCGGCACCCGCTCGATCCTTCGCGGCAAGCGGATGCACCCGCGGGAGGCGCGGATTGAGCCTGCCGGAGTTCAAATTGTTGCGCGCGCGCGAACTGCGGCAGGCTCTTGAGTTCTTGGGTAAGTGCGCAGGGAGTGCGCTGCCCGGGCAAACGGCGCGCGCGCCGGACAGCCGAGAGCGGCTGTCCCTGCATGATTCCGGTCTACGCGTCGTCGCGGGCGGGACTGACCTGATTCCATCGATGAAGCAGAAGTTGTTTGAACCGGAGTATGTGCTCGATTTGCGCGCGATCCGGGAGTTGCGAGGGATTCGACCTTTAGCCGACGGTGGGGTTGAGATTGGCGCTCTGACTACGCTCCGCGAGATCGAGCGCTCTGCGTTTTTGCGGCAGCACTATCCTGTCCTGACGGAAGCGGCGGCTAGCGTGGCTTCTCCCGTGTTGCGCAACATGGGAACGATTGGAGGCAACATTTGCCTCGACACACGCTGTCTCTGGTACAACCAGTCCCTCACCTGGCGAAAGGGCTGCGGATTCTGCATCAAGAAGGACGGTGATCTTTGCCACGTGGCTCCTGGAGGAGCTAAATGCTGGGCAGCATTTTCGGGCGATACTCCTCCCGCCTTGCTCTGTCTGGACGCGGAGCTTGAGCTCGCCAGCGCAACCGGAACACGGCGAGTTGCCTTGCGCGACTTCTACACCGGGCTCGGCGACAACTATCGCAACTTACAGCGCAACGAACTTCTCACCCGCGTTCTCTTGCCCGCGTCCTCTGCCGGCTTCACCGGTGTATATCGCAAGCTGCGGGTTCGCGGGTCCATCGATTATCCATTGGCCGGAGTCGCGGTAGCGATGAAGCGTTATAACAGCCATATCGCAGATGCGCGCATTGGCATCACTGCGGTGAACCCCGCCCCGTTGCTGGTAGCGGGGGCATCGGAATTGCTTGCGGGAAAAACACTGGATGAATCCCTGGCCGAAGCCGCCGGCGATATGGCAGCTAAAATCAGTAAACCGTTGACAACCTCCGCGCTCACCCCGGAGTATCGTCGCGAGATGATTCGTGTGTTCACCAAACGCGCTGTGCTGGCGGCGGCCCAGGCCGAGAATTGATCTCGTCGCTTGACGAAGGGTAATAATATGTCCAACTACCAACTTGCGCAGGTCAACATTGGCCGGGTAAAAGCTCCAATTGACGACCCTCTCATGGCCGGATTCGTTTCGCGGCTGGACGAGCTCAATGCTCTGGCGGATCGCAACCCCGGCTTCGTCTGGCGACTACAAACGCCCGTAGGCAATGCGACCTACTTTCGACCCTATCCCGAAGATGATCGGATCTTGATCAACATGTCCGTGTGGAAGAGCATTGCCGCCTTACGGAATTACGTTTACAAGACCTCTCATGCGGAGCTTCTGCGGCAAAGGGAAGCCTGGTTTGAGAAGTTCTCGGGCGTGTACATGGCGCTGTGGTGGGTCCCCGCGGGCCATCGTCCCGGTATGGACGAAGCGACCAAACGCATCGCACATCTTGCCCAACACGGACCAACTCAGTTTGCGTTCACCTTCAAAACAAGCTTCGATCCGGATGACGAATTCCAGAAGGGAATTGATTGGTCAGGATTTGTGCCCTGCCCGGCGGCGTAGCTGCCGACTGATAAAATGCAGCCCTGAGGCGAACGCCGCCGCGAATGATCACCGATTGCCACATTCACATCCAGCCGATGGAGATGTTCAAGCCGCATGCGCTGGAACTCATGAAAAAGAATCGGGCGAATTTCGAGCAGATTGAGGAGTTCTGCCGCTCGCCGAAAGCCTTTCTGAAGTATATGGACAGCAGCGGCATCGATCGCGCCATGCTCATCAACTACGTGGCTCCGGAGGTCATCGGTTTTACCAGCGGAGTGAACCTGTTCGTTGCCGATTACGTAAAAGAAAATCCGAAGCGCCTGCTTTCCTGTGGGAGCCTGCACCCGCGGCATACCAGCAACATTCTCGCGAATGTGGAGCAGATTCTGCAACTGGGGCTGAAGATGATCAAGATCCACCCGCCGCACCAGTTGCTATTCCCCAACGACTATCTCAGGGGAGTCAAGGAACTGGAGATTATCTACCGCGCCGCGGAAGCGAACGGCATTCCTGTAATGTTCCACACAGGAACTTCCATTTTCCCCGGAGCGCGCAACAAATACGGCGATCCAATTTACGTGGATGATGTCGCGGTGGATTTTCCCAAGCTGAAGATTCTCCTTGCTCACGGCGGCAGGCCGCTGTGGATGGAAACGGCCTTCTTCCTGATCAGGCGCCACCCCAACGTTTATCTTGATATCAGCGGTATCCCTCCGAAAACTCTGCTGCAGTATTTCCCGCGCCTCCAAGAAATTGCGCACAAGACTTTATTCGGCACGGATTGGCCGGGGCCAGGTGTTCCGGAGATAAAAAAGAATCTGGATGAATTCCGAGCGTTGCCGCTCAGTGAGTCCGTGCAACAGCAGATCCTGAGCAGCACCGCGCTGATGATCTGGCCGGCCTAGAAAAGAGGCCCGTCCGAAAGCGACGGGCCTGCTCAATCGGAATACAGATTATTTTGCGGCACTGGCCGCGGTAGCTTTTGATCCCATCAATTCATCGGCCAGGGCGGCGGCCCCATAGATCTTGCGCAGGGCTTCCTGAATGCCGCGTGAATCCACGGAAACGGCACGAGCTTGCTTGTCGCTGTAAGCAAAGTTCCAGGCCAGCGACTGGATATTGCCATCGAAGATGATTCCGACCACCTCGCCGTTTTTGTTGACGGTGGGAGAGCCGGAATTTCCTCCAATGATGTCGGCAGTGGAAACGAAGTTCAAAGACGTTTTCAGGTTGAGGGTGGATTTCGACTTCATCCAACTCTCGGGAAGATTGTAGGGCGGCTGGTTGCTGTGTTCTGCCGCGTGCTCGTACGCTCCCCCCATATTGGTGTCGAAGGGAATTGCCTTGCCATTCTCCTCGTACCCCTTCACCTGTCCATAGCTGAGGCGCAGAGTGAAGGTGGCATCGGGTGGCTGGGTGAAGCCGCTCTGCGCAAAACGGGCCTTGGCGATGGTGGCTCCATCCCGGCGCACCACCGATTCGACCTTATCTTCGTATTCTTTTCTCGCGGCCCGGGCGTCAGGGTCTAAGGCACGCATGACCTTGATGAGTGGATCCGGGCTGGCGTCGATAGCTTGCTGGCCGCCCTCATAAAGCTGTTTGCGTACGGCGACGTCATCCAGCTTCGTGTTCATGATCAGCTGTTTTGCGGCCTCGGCTGGAGTCTTTCCCTGCAGCACTTTCTGTACGTCGGAATTGTCGTTGCCTAGCGACTGTCGCATTTCTGTCAGTGCATCAGTCAGGAGAACGGTCTCGAGGTTCTTATAGATCGGTTCGGTCGAGAAAAGCTGTTGCTCAAGCGAAGGCAGGGCGGAATCGCGAAATTCGCGGAAGCGGTCCGGATTGGACTTTGGTTTCTCCGCCGCGGCCCACACCAGAGTGCGAGCGAGTAGCGGCAGCCGAGGGAATCCGCGCAACCGTTCCAGATAAGTCAGGTTGCCATAGATCGAGTGGTTCACCTTGATGGCTTGCACGATTTCATTCCAGGGATCGGGTGCCCCGGCAGTTTTGGAGTTCGCTTTGAAAGAGGTGCGGAGCTTGGCTTCATCGGCAGCCTTCTGGTCCATGATGGACTTGTCCCGCAATCCTGCTTCGTATCCGGTGATGGCTTTTTGCGAGTTCTGCAGGCCGAAAATGTCCTCCTGCGCGATGCGGGCATTCTCTTCGGATTCTTTGCCGAAGTTCTGCAGTACTTCGATGCGGCGGGCGTAGTATTTCAAGGCGGCTGGATACTGCACGTCGCGCAGGAACTCCAGTTGTGCCAAGGTGAGCAGCCGTCCAGTATTCCCGGGATGGCCTGACACAAAGATGAGGTCGCCATCGTTTACACCGGTCGACGACCACTTCAGGTAATTGTCGAGCTGAGCCGGTTTCCCGCCTTCGTAAACGCGGAAGAAGGTGATGTCGAGGTCGTAACGCGGATAGGTGAAATTGTCGGGATCGCCGCCAAAGAAGGCGATGTCAAACTCGGGCGCAAACACTAAGCGGACATCGGTGTACTTTTTGTATTTATAAAGATTGTAGACCTGGCCTGAGTAGAAGATGGCAACATCGCACCGCAGGCCCGTGGAAGTCGAGCAGTTCTTTTCAACGTCGGACATGGCGGCACGCTGGGCCTGTCCAGCGTCAGCGGCCGACATTCCCGGCTTCACTCCCGCATTGATTTTCTCGGTTACGTCTTCAATCCCGACCAGTTGGTTTAATTCCAGATTGGGGCATTTCGCCTCTTCGGCCTGGGTTTTCGCGTAAAACCCGGTTTTGATGTAGTCATGTCCTCCGGTCGACAGCTGTTGCACGCACTCGGCGCCGACGTGGTGATTGGTAAAGGTGAGACCGTCAGGGGAAACGAACGAACCGGAGCCGCCGTTGTTGAATCGAACCGAGGAGAGGCGGACGTGATCGAGCCACTGCTGGGTCAATTCGAATCCGTACTTGGCGTTGATTGCGTCTTTGGGAGGAGCGTTGTAGAGCCACATGCCCTCATCGGCGAGGGCGACAGTCGAGCTAAGAAATGTACAGGCGAGCACAATGGTAAGAAAGCGTTTCATTTGGGTAGATTCCCTTCCATGAAGATAATGACGGCGCTGCGGGGACCATTAGAAACGGGACCATCAAGCAAACCCTCAAATATACGCTTCTCACAATAGCGCAAGCAAAGCGCATCCGGGAGCCGGTTGGAAAGCGCGGCAGTTTTCAGGTATAAAAAAAGGTTGCCCTCCGCGCGACCGCTTCGCAGGGTTATGCCAATTCTGCGGGAAACGAGAGATCGAATGCCTGGCCTCACTGCAAATCACGCGCCCAAAGGACTCGAGGGAGTCGTCGCAACCAACTCCAAGATCTGCTACATCGACGGAGATCAGGGCGTTCTTGCCTATCGCGGCATCGATATACACGAACTGGCCGATCACTCGAATTTTGAAGAGACCTGCTACCTGCTGTGGTTCGGGAAGCTTCCTACGCGACGTGAGCTGCGCGAGCTGCACGACCGGCTGGCGGAGGAACGCAAGCTGGATGCCTCGATCATTTCGCTGCTGCGCAACGCTCCTCGTCATGCTCTGCCGATGGATGTACTGCGCACTGCCGTTTCAGCGCTTTCGTTTTATGATCCGCAGGAAAGAAGTAACGATAGCAAGGCGAATGTGGACAAAGCCATTCGCCTGACTTCGCAGATCGCGATGATTGTTGCCGCCTACGACCGCATTCGGAAAGGGCAGCCCGTGGTGGAGCCGGAGCGGTCGCTTTCTCATGCGGCAAATTTCCTGCTGATGCTGAATGGGAAGCATCCCTCGGCGACGGCAGAACGGGCTCTCGACATAGCGTTGATTCTTCACGCCGATCACGAACTCAATGCCTCGACCTTTGCCGCGCGGGTGACGGCGGCAACCTTGTCCGATATGCATTCTGCGATCACCTCGGCAATCGGGGCGCTTAAGGGGCCGCTGCACGGCGGCGCGAATGAAGCGGTGTTCCGCATACTGCAATCCATCGATTCTTCCGGGGCTGATCCGGTCGACTACATCAAGGGCATGCTGGCGCAGAAGAAGAAAGTTCCCGGCTTTGGGCATCGGGTGTATCACACGGAGGACCCGCGAGCCACGCATCTGCGCGTCATGTCGCGCGATCTGGGGAACTCCAGCGGGCAGGGGAAATGGTTCGACATTTCCCATAACATCGAAGAATTCGTGAAGGCCGACAAGAAGCTGAATGCCAATGTCGATTTCTATTCCGCTTCCACCTATCACACGCTTGGGATTGATGTAGATCTGTTTACTCCCGTATTTGCCGTCTCGCGCATAAGCGGCTGGACCGCGCACGTGATCGAGCAATTAGAGGACAATCGCCTGATTCGCCCGCGCGCGGAATATATGGGCCCGGAATATCCCAGCCACTACATCCCAATGGACCAGAGATAGAACGTAGGAGCGCCATTCTCCCCTTCTTCTTGGCCACCGGAACTCACGTAGAATGGACAGAGGGCTCTGTATGCACCGCGTCTATCTTGACAATAACGCCACCACCCCGGTTCTGCCCGAAGTATTCGAGGCCATGCGCCCCTATTTCGGGGAGCATTTCGGCAATGCCTCGTCCATCCATCATCATGGGCAAGAGACGCGGGCGGCGGTGGAGAATGCGCGTGAGTCCGTTGCTGGCTTGCTGGGTTGCGGGGCGCCCGAGCTAATATTTACCTCGGGGGGAACGGAGAGCGACAATCTTGCGATCGCCGGGTTGGTGAAGCCGGGAGATCACGTGATCACTTCCGGCATCGAGCACCATGCCGTGCTGCATACGGCAAAGAATCTGCAACAGATCGGCTGCGAGATCACGGTTTTGCCGGTGGACGGTCGCGGCCTGGTCGATCCGGATGACGTGAAGCGCGGCCTGCGCCCGGCCACGAAACTAATTACGGTGATGATGGCGAACAATGAGACCGGGGTCTTGCAACCGGTCGAGGAAATTGGAAGGGTTGCTGCGGAAGCCGAGGTCCTGTTTCACACGGACGCGGTCCAGGCAGCGGGCAAGGTTCCGATCGATGTAAAGCACATGCACTGTCACGCGCTATCGATCTCGGGTCACAAGCTTCACGGACCGCAGGGGACTGGCGCTCTGTTTCTCAAGAAGGGAACTCAGCTTCACCCGTTATTTCACGGAGGTCGTCACGAGCGTTCGCGGCGTGCGGGAACGGAGAATGTGCCCGGTATCGTAGGCTTAGGCAAGGCAGCCCAGTTGGCCAGCGAGAGTCTCAAGAACGGCGCGATCGAGAGGCTTGCGGCGATGCGGGATCGACTACAACGAGATGTCCTCAGCCGCATCGAAGCTACCACGGTGAATGGACATGGTGCGCAGCGGGTTCCCAATACGGCTAACATTCGCTTCGATCACATCGAGGGTGAATCCCTGGTCATTGCGCTGGATCTAAAAGGGCTGGCCGTCTCGACAGGCGCGGCCTGCTCCTCTGGAGCGATTGAACCGTCGCACGTGCTGATCGCCATGGGACTCAGGCCGGAACAGGCGCGCGCCAGCATCCGCTTCAGTTTGGGCAAGCAAACCACGGAGGAGGACATCGATTTCGCAATTGAGTTGTTGCCGAAAACGGTCGCGCGCCTCCGGGAATTGTCACCGGTGTACAAGAAGCAAGCGATCCCTACTTAACTGTTCATCCCCCTTCAGTGAGACATAAGTTGACCACAGAGACGATCGCGGTAGCCATGTCGGGCGGTGTGGATTCTTCCACTGTCGCGGCCATGCTGCGCGCGGAGGGGCATAGCGTCATCGGGCTCACGATGCAGTTGTGGAATCAGCGCCGGCTGGCGGGACGCGAGGGGATGCCCGAGTCTGTGCAGGGGCGCTGCTGCTCGCTGGATGACGTGTACGATGCGCGCCGCGTCGCACAGCAGATCGGCATTCCCTATTACGTGGTCAATCACGAGAACAGCTTCGAGCGGGATGTGATTCGCCCGTTTATCAACGAGTATCTTTCCGGGCGAACGCCCATCCCCTGCAGCCTCTGCAACAATCATCTGAAGTTTGAGCAGTTGCAACTGGTGGCGCGGCAGATTGGGGCCGAGCGCGTCGCTACCGGGCACTATGCGCGGGTCGCGTTCGATGAAAACCGTCAGCGGTGGTTGCTCAAGCGCCCTGCGGATCACAGCAAGGATCAGACTTATTTTCTGTTCGGCCTGACTCAGGAGCAACTCAGCCGTACGCTGTTTCCGCTCGGAGACATGACCAAGCCGGAAGTCCGCGAATGCGCCCGCCGGCATGGGCTTGCGTTGGCGGAGAAGCCCGATTCACAAGAGATCTGCTTTGTGCCGGGTGGCGATTACAAGCGCTTCATCGACGCGTACCTGGCTGAGCAAGGAGAGTCGTTGCCCGACACCACGGGCGAACTCGTCACCACGAACGGGGAAGTCATCGGCGAGCACACGGGCATTCACAACTTCACTGTGGGCCAGCGTAAGGGCCTTGGCGTCGCGACCGGATCGCCTCTGTACGTCATCCAGATCAGCGGTGCGGATAAGCAGGTGGTCGTGGGTAATGATGAGCATCTCTACTCCTCGACGCTGCGGGCGCGCCGAGTGAACTTAATTTCCGTGGCGGAGATCCGCGAGCCGATGCGTGTGACTGTGAAGATTCGCCACCGGCATGAACCCGCTCAGGCGGTTATCCAGAAGGCTGGGAACGACGAAATCCTCGTCACCTTTGAACAGCCGCAGCGCGCGATCACTCCCGGACAAGCTGCTGTGTTCTACGACGGCGATGTTGTGGTTGGCGGCGGCTGGATCAGCTAGGAAGGTCGTCAGCAGAAGAGAGCAGCAGGCTGGAGGCGCTGCTTGTTTTGAAGTTCGTCAGTAAGAGTGCTTCGGAAAATGGCTCTTCTTCACACTTTCCCTGTACATCTTGTCCTGTGCCTTCTTCTGCTTCCTGAGGTACTTTTCTTCCGCCCTCTGGTGTTTCCTGGTGGCCCTTCGCGCGGCGCGACTTTCGGGATACACAGGCTTATCGGGATACACGGGTTTGTCGGGATATGCTGGCTTGTTCTTTTGTGCAGCTGCAGGCATGCAGAAAGCCGTGCAGCAGAGGGCCAGGCAGAAGATGGCGGCAAGTTGTTTCATAGAGTCCTGGAATTACCCACAGATGCTCGGATCAGTCTACCTGAGAGAAAATGTTTTGCCATGGCTCGTTAGTGTAACCAGCCCGCAGGTAATCAGCCGCGCAGATGGCAGGCTCATCCTAATTTATTTTGTATGGCCGGAGCCAGCGTGCTGCTGCAGGTTGATGAGCCTCAGTTCCCCAGAGTGCAGGGAGTCCATAAACGATTTTCCGGTCTTGTTTAGCTTCTCTTCCAGCCGCGCGGTGCAGTCGCATCCATCACAAGCCCAGGGTTCACTGCCGTTGTGATCACGGCATTTGCGGCGGTCATGCGCGTCCTGGACGCGGGTGAGATCAAAATATTGTTCCCAGTAGGGACGCTCTTCCTGCAGCGGCGTCGGGCAGTAGCAGATCTCGACCCAGCGGGCGGTCTGGTCTTCGCAGAAGCGAGCATCTTGCATATTGCGGAGATATTCGCCTTCGGCGACGGAGCCATGACCCTGGACCCCGGAGTCGATTGCCTTCAGCAAGTCGGTTCTCGATCGGGTTTTACGCGGGCTCGAACCAGGTAACGCATATTCCAATGGTAACCCAGAAGGCCTGAGTCATTGGTCCGGCGCTTACTGCAGACCGGCTTGGGCGAGCATTTGCTGGAATTGATTCCTGGTACGCATATCGATGGACTGCGCAACCAGTTTGCCTTCTCGGTCGTAAACGAAGCTCTTGGGGATTCCTTCCACCTGGAAAAGATCGTTTACCTTTCGGCCGGGGTCGAGCAGCACGGGATAGGTGATCTTTCGTTCGCTGATGAAAAGCTGAACTTTCGCGGCCTTTTCATCAGAAATGGAGACGACCACGAATCCTTGATCTTTGTACTTGTCATAGAGCGCTTGCAGATCGGGCATTTCTTTGCGGCATGGAGGACACCAAGTGGCCCAGAAGTTTACCAGCACGACCTTGCCTTTGAGATCCCGCAGATGCCACGAATTTCCCTGCAGGTCAGAAAGCGTGAAGTCGACTAGTTGTCTCGCGGCGTCGGCAGCCTCGAGTTTCGAGAGCGCCCCGGCGAACTGAGGATTGTCCGACTGGGCTTGCATATGCTCGTAACGGACCAGGGATGCGAGC
>JAICJP010000295.1 GCA_025928375.1 Candidatus Sulfotelmatobacter sp. | reverse complement strand
GGGTTGCACCTGACCCAGCGTCGAAATTCGGATCTGGGTTTTGCGTTGGCCTTTCCTTTCAGCGCCACTTCGCAGACCGTGTCCGGATTTGAGACGTATGGCGATAACCAGTTCATGACCGCGATTACCGCGTTTCCAGATCTGCGGAACCAGCAGAAGTACCAGCTTCGCTACGACGTCGGGCACGCGACTGGAGATCACTCTTTTAAATTCGGAGTCAACCTCATTCACGAGCCTGTGTTGGGCGGGGCTTTTCCGGGAAATGCCGAAACCTTGTACACCTTCCCGCAGGATCCAACATATTACGTAGCGAATCCGGCGCAGTTCAGCGCGGATTACGCTGCCGGCGCGGCGAGCACGCCGGCCAGCGATGGCAGTTTTTCGCAAAACGTGCAGCGGTTTGCGTTGTATGCGCAGGACTCCTGGCGAGTGACGCCGCATCTGACTTTCAACTACGGCCTGCGCTATCAAACCACTTTCGGGCTGTTCACTGCATCCGGGCGCAGCCAGGCGGAAAATCCTGCTTACCTGACTCTGCAAGCTCTGAGCCTCTCGCTGATCCGCGGCATACCGCACGATGATCGCAAGCAGTTTGCTCCCCGCTTAGGACTCACCTATGCTCCCGGACGGGGCGGCAAGACGGTCCTGCGCGCCGGCTTTGGGCTGTTCTATAACGATCTGGCACAGGGCGGGTGGGCGCCGGCTTTTCAGGCCGTAAACAATAACTCGGCAGGTCTTTGCTGCTTAAGCCCCGGGGACCCAGGCGCAGTCATTGATCCGAATTACAAAACGCCCTATGCAATTCATGCCTCAGCCGGAGTGCAGCACGCGATCAACGCACATTGGAACGTCAGTGCCGACTACACGCACGAACAGGGCAATCACTCCTATCGCCGCTATGACTACACGCCCGGGCTGAACATCGATGCCAATGCTCCCGCGCTGGCCGTGTTTCGATCGGATAATCGCTCCGGTTTCGATTCTCTAGCCATCGTCTTGCAGGGGAATGTGACGCAGCGCTTTAACCTGATCGCACACTACACGCTGGCCAATGCGAAGACATGGGGCTGCGTTTTGGGCGAGTTATTCGATTACGTGAACGGAGTCTGCGATCCGCTGAACCCCTTTGGCCCGGGAGATTACGGCCCGTCAGGCGAAGACATTCGCCACCGCTTTGTTCTCGGGGGAATGTTCCATGCTGGGGGCGGCATTGAAATTTCTACCCTGACGCAAGCCGAAAGCGCGCGGCCCTTCACTCTCACTACACCCGCGGGAGATCGCGCGGTGGTGAATGGGGTTAAGACATCGTTGGATCAAGTGCGCGGGACGCCGTACATCCAGATCGATTTGCGGGTGAGCCGTCCCATTAAAATCGGCGAGCGCACTACCGTGACTCCTTTCGCCGAATTCTTCAATCTCTTCAACCGGAATAATCCCGGCGCGAATTACGTGACCGACATTTCGGCGCTTCCCATCCCCGTGAACAATCTGGCGAATGCGACTGCACTGTGCCCCGACCCGAATTGCAGTGTGCCCATCACGAGCCTTAAGCAGCTACTCGTCCCGGCGGGCGGATTGGGAGATTTTTTTGGACCGGGAACTACCGTGGGAATTCCCTTCGCAGCGCAGCTCGGGGTGCGGGTGAGTTTCTGACTGGCTTATCGAATCAGCCATTCGGTGGCCCGGTGCACATCCGCCAGCAACGAGCCGTAGGTAATTGCGAAGACGGCAACGATCGGCACGACGACTGCGAGAATGCTGCTGGCAGAGAAATCCCTCGGCTCTTTGGGCCTATCGGGCCATGAGATCAGGCGCTCCACCCGCGCATTAATGATCGCCGCATGACCATGAACCAAGGCTGCTGTCAGGTCGGGCGAGGGCTCGGGTGCTTTCAAGCGTGAGAGCTTCAACAGGGCTGCGGCGAGATCGAGAGCGTCCGCCGTGCTCGATACGGCGGCATCATCGGCAGCCATTTCAGAGGCCTCGAGCCAGGCGGCCTCCAGCCCTCGCATCCCAGGAAAAACGACCAAGCGAAGCAGGAATTTTTTGAAGTTGTCGCGGCGGCGAATGTGCGCAAGTTCGTGATTGAGCGCGGTGCGCAATTCGTTCCCGTTCAGCAGAAATTCCGCCGAACCGGACAGCAGAATCTTAGGACGAAGAATTCCGGCCGCGATCAAAGGCGGCACGCTGCGCCGAATTCGCAGTAGCGGAAATGGAACGGGAGAAGCGATCTCCTCCGCAGAACGGCTCCAGCTAGACACCGTTCGCGAGGCCTTTCGCACTGCGAGCACAGCATTGGCCAAGCCAAAAATCGCGAGCCCAGAGCCCAACAGTGCGAGCGCCAAAGGAACATTTCCCATCGGCTCCACAATCGAGCGAGGCTCGAGCAGCAGGAAAGACGGAACCGCAAACGCGGCCGTAATGAGCGCAGCCAGGACGAGGGGGAACATTCGCAAAGCGAAAAACAAGTTCCCAATGCGCTGCACCGGAAGATCGTGTACGCGCTGGTAGACCCTCTTCCACGTACAAAGAACGGCCAGCGATGCTGCGCAGTAAACGATCAGGAACACTGAGAACGAGACGGCAATGCCGCGCAGCGCAAACATTAAGATTTGTCCTTAGATGGCGAACTGTCCCCGGCGGAACGCGAGCCGCTGTTGCGCAGTTCGCGGCGCTTGGCCTCGACCAGTTCACGAAGGTCGTCGAGCAACTCCGCATCGCGTTCGCTGACGATCTCCACCAGATATGACAGAGGGAGCGAGCCGGCTGGACTTGCATTCAGCAATTGCCGGAAGGCCTCGCCCGCAGCATCGCGGTGCAGTTGCGCCCGGGATACCAGGGGCGTGTAGCGGAATGCTCTGCCTTCGGCTTCCCGCGAGAGCAACTTTTTCTTGAAAAGGCGGTCGAGGGTTGTCATGACCGTCGTGTAGGCGAGGTCCCGGCAGGGTTCGTCAATCAACTCGCGGACGGTCGCGTTGCCGCGAGTCCACAGAGCTTCCAGGAGGCGTTCTTCCAGCGGCCCGAGTTCAGCAGAGGCGGCCCGAAAATGAAAGATGCGTTTCATGCAAGAATGGGCATTCTAACCCACAGCCAAAGGCGGCGCCATGCAATATGCAGCTGGCGAAAATCTTGGAATGGCGACCCCGGAGGGGCTCGAACCCCCAACCCTCAGTTCCGAAGACTGATGCTCTATCCAATTGAGCTACGGGGCCGCATGGCCGGCGGAAGATGACGTCGAGCTTCGCTCGACCGGACAGCCGAGGGCGGCTGTCCCTAAGTATGAAAAAATGGGGTGGGAAACGGGAATCGAACCCGCAACCGCCGGAGCCACAGTCCGGTGCTCTGCCAGTTGAGCTATTCCCACCGCAGGTTACTCATTATAGCAATGGGAGGCGATACGGGGATTCGGTAAATGGCCTATCAGGAAGCAGCATGCTGCGCGGTCTCTTGTATGCAGGAAGGCAACGCGGGAATTCGTTTATCCGAGAAAACTCAGATGCGCCCTATGCCTACATACTCGAATCCCAGCGCACGCAGGCGGGTGGAATCGAGCAGGTTCTTGGTATCTACAATGAGTGGTTTTTTGAGTAGCTGCTTGATACGGTCGAAATCGAGAGCGCGGAATTCGGGCCAGCCGGTGCCGACGATGAGGGCGTCTGATCCCTCGGCAACCGCATACGCAGAATCGCAGTAGCGAACGGCCCCGTTCAGGTGCGTCTTCGCTTCCGGAATAGCAACCGGGTCGTAAGCGCGCACATGAGCGCCTCTGGAGATCAGCGTCTCGGCCAGACGCAAGGACGAAGAGCCCGCAACGGAGTTCGTGTTCGGCTTGAATGCCAAGCCCAGGATACCCAGTTCTTTGTTCTCCACCGAGTTCAAGGCGGCGGAGACTTTTTCGACCAGGCGTTCGGCCAGCGAATGATTCACCTGGCGGGCCGCGCTGAGCACCTTCAGCGGCACGCTATGGGTCTCGGCCAGAGAGGAAAGGGAATCCATATCGGTCTCGGCGAAAACCCCGCCCATCCCAGCTCCCGGCTGCAAACAGCGAGGCGCAATTTTCTTGTCCAGGCCCAACGCCAGGGCGAGGTGGACCGCATCCGCGTTGACGCGCTCGCAAAGCGTGGCCACTTCGTTGATGAACGAAATCTTCGTGGCGACGAATGCAGTCGCAGCTTCGCGTACCAGCTCAGCGGTGGCCTGATTGGTGACGATCACCGGCACGCCACGCATGACCAGAGGGTGGAAGATCTGCTTCAGGACCTGCACTGCTTCATTCGAGGCCGAACCCAGAATGAGGCGATCGGGCCAATTAAAATCTTCCACCGCGCAGCCATCGGTGAAGAACATAGGCTGCGAAACAATTGTGGCATGCAGGCCCGCGTCGCTGATGCTCTTTTCCAAAGCGTTGGCGGTGCCCACGGATACGGGAGTGACAATGGTCAGGATCGGAGGTTTTGGCGCGAGCCGGATGATGCGCAGTGCGATGTCGCTCAGATTATCGGCCTTATCTTCCGCCAGAAAGATCACTCCGGTTCGGCGGGCAAAAGTTTCGATGTCGGTAGAGTAGGAAAGGCGTCCAGCCCGCACATTCCGCCGGATGATTTCCTTCAGATTCTTCTCGAAAAAAGGAATGTTGCCCTGCGCCATTTCGACCATGCGGGTACGGTCGGGATGACAACACGAAACCGGAGTTCCGAAATCCGCCAGGCAGGCTGAAATCACGGTGCCCAGATACCCCGACCCGTAAACCCCGATCTGCATTATGATCTCCCCTGGCCGGTCGAAAACCCGCGTGGGCAAAGGGATTCCACGGGATTACCGAAACCTGCTCTAATCTTTATCTACAGTTGTCGAGAGAGCTTTTCAACACACGGGAGGGAGATGTACCTCAAGCCCGGGTTCACTGGGCTGGAGTAACCGAGGAAAGTAATGTACTAGCGATTACGAAAGCTAGTGCGACACTAGCTTCTGACCCAGCACCACCGCAGCCAAGTCAACCCAGCAGTTAGGAGCGTCCTCGCGCACAAATGTGAGCCTTTCCAAGGTGATCCGGCGAGTGCCGAGGTACTCCTCCCAGCGGCTGCGAGCCGTCTGGTACGCAATTTCCGCCGGCTGCTCGGCTCCCATTTTTACAATCGTCATGTGGGGGATGTAAGGCCACTCCTCGCGGTAACGAAGCACGTCCGTGTTGAGCTTTTGGTGCAGGGCGCACATGCGCGATGCATCGGACTCGATTCGGATGAACACGGTGGGGGTCACTGGGATGAAGGTCTCCACCGCGCCCAGACTCACGGAAAAAGGCTCTTCTCCCCCGCATATCCGCTGCAAGAGCTCCAAAGCGGCGCTCTCGGTTCCGGCCAGAGGCCGGGGAGGCAGGATCGTCAGATGGGCAGCAACCTGCGGGAGATCAGGATGCAGTTCCCGCCGGAGGTTCTCGACGAACTCTCCTGCCGGACTCTTCACATACGCGACCAGTGCGTAACGCGGCTTCTGCATACCTGAACAAAAATTATACAGGCAGGGGCAAACGACACTTCAAGCCAACGGTAATGAGGTTTCGAGCGATTCTCAGCCAGCAGCAGCCTAGGGACCCGAAAATCACGTAGGGGCAGCCCCCTTGGGCTGTCTCCGTCGAGCGAAGCGAGCGGCGCCGAGCGCGAACTCGCGCGCAACGGGGGCTGGCAAACCTTGCTCCATCTCGCGTCCCTGCAATAGAATCCGAGAAGGGGCCGAGCACCCCC
>JAICJP010000427.1 GCA_025928375.1 Candidatus Sulfotelmatobacter sp. | reverse complement strand
CACAGACTCCGTGCAATCAGTTTTCCAGGTAAGAATCGATCCAGCTTTTCACTCTGAACCGGCGATCATCGGCGGGATCGAAGCGCACACCGAGGGACTTCGGCTTCCTCCACGTGATCGCTCCCCGCAGGTTCACTCGGGGAAGCGTCATGAGGGCGAATGAGATTTCGACGTTGGTGCCGTGGGAGAAATCTTCAGAACTCTTAACCGACATGCCGCCCGAACTCATCTCGATGCTGCTGCCAAACACTTTTCGGCCGTCGCCAATAATGCAGACCTCGGTCATTACGGGAATACGCACGTAACGACGGAACTCGTGCAGCACCAGCATGCGGGTGGCGCGGATCAGCTTGAGGGTGGCGGGGCGTTCCAGCGGCTCGTTCAACATGGCATTGATCCCGTACTTCGAATAGCGCATGGCTTCTTGGGCGCTGCCGCCAACGCCATAGACAATGCAACGGCTGTTAGAGGGCGAACTTCGCATCGACTCCAGCACGGCATCGGTGCCCTCCCCAAGGGCAACCACGCAGGCTTCGAATTTTTCCTTATGGAGCCGCTCGACCGGGTTCAGGGTGATGGGCACAGTTTCGATGTTGAATTGGCGGAAGCTCTCGGCCAGGAGTGCGCGATAAGAGTCGCTTAATCCGACCAGTGCGGCCCGTGCCGTGGCTTTTCTGGTGAAAATTGGGGAGGGGGCGAAGCCTGCGCTGAAAGCTTTATCCATGGTCAGGGAAGACTCTAGTCTCAAAGTGCATTGTGCGTCCGCCTGACTGGGCTGCAAAGTTCCAAAGGACCAACCCGCAGGGTAGCAAAGGGTCATTGGCTTTTTCGGGCGGATGGGAGAAAGGACATTACGTCTGAAAAGTCTCGCCCGCTAAGGCTTTGCATCCAGTGTCGCAGGGGAGTGCGCGAGTTATTCCGTCCAGCGGCGGAACAGAAGCGCGCCATTGGTGCCGCCGAACCCGAACGAGTTCGACATGGCATATTCGATTTCCGCTTTGCGGGCCTGATTGGGAACCAGGTCCATACCCGCGGTATCAGGATCGGGGTTCTCCAGATTGATGGTCGGGGGCAGTATCTGGTCGCGTAGGGCCAGAACGGTGATCGCGGCTTCCAACCCGCCAGCGCCGCCCAGCAGATGCCCGGTCATAGATTTCGTCGAACTCACCGCCACTTTGTGCTCGCCGAAGAAATTGCGAATCGCATGAGCCTCCAGCGCATCCCCAATCGGCGTCGATGTACCGTGGGCGTTCACGTAGCCGATCACATTGGGAGTCACTCCGGCATCGCGCACTGCGTTCCGCATAACCCGGAAGCCGCCTTCGTGTTCGGGCGCGGGCTGCGTGATGTGGTAAGCATCCGCCGACATGCCGTAACCGACAATTTCAGCCAGGATCGGCGCACCGCGTTTGCGGGCGTGCTCGAGTTCCTCCAGGATCACAATGCCCGCCCCTTCGCCAATGACGAAGCCATCTCTGCCCTGGTCCCACGGACGGCTCGCCTTTTCGGGTTCTTCGTTGCGGGTGGACAGCGCCCGCATGGCCGCGAATCCACCCACCCCCATGGGAGTGATGGCAGCTTCCGAACCGCCCGCAATCATCACGTCCGCATCGTTATGCTGAATGATTCGGAAGGAATCCCCGATGGAATGAGCACTGGTAGTACACGCCGTCGCCGTGGCTTCGTTGGGGCCCTTGGCTCCAAAGCGCATCGAGACTTGCCCGGCGGCAAGGTTAACGATTGCCGAAGGAATGAAGAACGGAGAGATCTTGCGCGGCCCGCCTTCGAGCAAGGCTGAATGCTCGCGCTCGATGATGTCGAACCCGCCGATGCCTGACCCGATGTGCACACCCACGCGTTCGTCGTTTTCGGGTGTGACCTTCAGGCCTGAGGCTTTGACCGCCTCCTCGGACGCGGCTATGGCGAGGTGAATGAACCGGGCCATCTTCTTTACTTCTTTTTTCTCGATGTAATTCAGCGGGTCAAAGTCTTTCACCTGGGCTGCGATCTGGCAGGCGAAGTTGCTGGCGTCGAACATAGTTATCCGGCCAACACCACTCCTGCCTGCGAGCAAGGCCTTCCACGCTTCTGCCGCGGAATTCCCTACATCGCAGATGATTCCCAGGCCTGTCACTACGACCCGGCGTCCCAAATTATTTCCCTGCCTTGGCGTGCTTGCCGATGTAGTCGACGGCATCCTGCACGGTGCGGATCTTTTCCGCGTCTTCGTCCGGAATCTCGATATCGAAGGCTTCTTCGAAGGCCATGACCAGTTCGACCGTGTCCAGCGAATCGGCGCCCAGATCGTCCACAAAAGAGGCGCTCGAGGTGACTTCGCCTTCGTCCACACCCAACTGCTCCACGATAATCTGCTTTACCTTCTCGTCAACGGCTGCCATGTTCTCCTCGCTAGGCTCGATGAATTTTTGAATTCGGATTCGATTGCGCTAATGCGCTCGGTTTTAATGCTCGCTTGCGTCTGCCCATCTTACGGACTGCGATACGAAAAAGGCGAGTGTGTAGTTTAATGGTCTCGGTTTATTAGTGTAAAGGCAGGCTTTTGCTTTTTGCGGCAAGACCTTTGTTAACTTGGGATTGCACTTTCAAATCCTAATGGTTGGCCATCGCTGCGGTCAAACGGCGACCACTAAGCAGGAAACGATATGCGTGCTGTGGTACAGCGAGTGAGCCGGGCTAAAGTCACGGTGGGCCAGTTGACGACCGGTGAAATTGGCCGGGGATTGCTGGTATTGCTTGGAGTGGGTACGCAAGACACAGAACAAGACTGCGTTTACCTTGCAGAGAAGATTGCCGGCCTGCGCATATTTGAAGACGACGAAGGAAAGATGAACCGCAGCGTGCAGGATGTCGGCGGGAGCGTGCTGGCGGTTTCGCAGTTCACGTTGTATGGTGACGTGCGCCGGGGTAAGCGGCCTTCATTCGATGAGGCGGCGTTGCCTGAACCGGCGCGGAAACTCTACGAGTTGTTCGTCGAGCGCATCCACGCCGCGGGACTGCGATGCGAAACCGGGAAATTTCAAGAGATGATGCACGTGGAACTGGTCAATGAAGGCCCGGTCACCATCCTGCTGGATTCCACGAAGAACTTCTGATCAACTTAATTCCTCTGCAGGATTGCGTCCGCGACACGAGCGACTTGAACAGACGCTTTCACATCATGAGTTCGAATCACATGGGCGCCTTTGAGCATAAGGGCAGTTTCGCTGGCGATCGTGCCGAAAAGGCGATCGCTGGGTGAAACCTTCTTCTCACCACCCATGGTGCGGCCTAGAAACGATTTCCGGGATGTGCCTGCCAGCAGTGGGAATCCCAAACCGTGCAACTCCTCGAAGTGCGCAATCAGCGGGTAGTTCTCATCGAAGCTCTTGCCAAAGCCGAACCCGGGGTCGAGCACGATGCGTCCGCGCTGCACTCCGGCCGAAACCGCTGACTTCGCCCATTGCTGTAGCTCGCCCTTGACCAGGGACACAACGTCTTCGGGCGGAGGCAAATTGCGCCACTGCTCCGGGCGTCCGCGCAT
>JAICJP010000171.1 GCA_025928375.1 Candidatus Sulfotelmatobacter sp. | reverse complement strand
GAGAATCGCCACGTAGGTGAACAGCGCAACTTCTCTGTTTTCCCCGGTCGAGAGCAGGATCGGCGTTGAAAAGCCGCCGACCAGCGCGAACGCCGCGAGAATCTGGGCATCCTGGCTGAGCGCCATCACCGAAGTTGCCGCAGTCACGACCAGCATCATGGCGAATGCCACGCTGCTCGGGATCAAGCTGTACACATGGAACGCGGCCCAGAGCGATAAATAGAGAGCCCCGATACCGACGGCCTTCAGTGAATAAGAGAATGCCTTGTAGCCCTTAGCGCGGAAGCGCTCGCTCCAGATGACGATCGCAATACCGGCGACCAGTCCGATAGAGATCTGCCCGGCCGGACCGATCCAGTTGTTGTCGAAGGCAAACTTGAGGAAGTAGGAAACCCCGATCAGCAGGGCAAGGATGCCAATGCGATTCAGCCAATGCGAACCGATGCGGGACTCCAGGTTCGCTTGCGATTTCACGGAAGCAGCAATGCCAGCACGAAGCGGAATGATCGGAGGCGGCGCCGGACGGGGCGCAGACACCGGCGAGCCCACCGTTGCGGCGGATTCGGCCCGTGCCGCCGCGGGAGGAGCCGGAGCTGGCGCCGCCATCTGAAGCCGCTGCTCCATCCGGTACACGCGGGTTGTAAGCTCGGCTAAAGCCTGACGAATGGCTTCCAGCTCGCTTTGCGGGACATCCATGACTGGGACAGAAAATTATCCGCGAAAGCGGTCAGGCTTGCACGCTATTTCTCTCGGGAGGAGCTTGTGCGGCACTGCCGTCGAGTCCTAATTCTTTCGCCACCGGCTTCAGCGCCTCAATGCAGAAAGCAATGTGCTCATCCAGGTCGACTCCAAGATCCTTGGCACCATTGATGATGTCGTCACGATTCACCTTCCGCGCGAACGCTTTGTCCTTCATTCTCTTGCGCACAGATTTCACGTCGACCTCAGCCAGCGACTTGCTGGGCTTGATCAGCGCGACTGCGGTAATGAATCCCGCCAGTTCGTCACACGCGAAAAGTGCTTTTTCCATCGCCGTGTCGCGCGACACCCCGGAGTATTCCGCGTGCGACATAATAGCCCGCCGGATCTCGTCGGAGTATCCCCGCTCCTTCAGAATTTCGTTGCCTTTGTACGGATGCTCTTCGGCACTCGGCCATTGTTCGTAATCGAAATCGTGAATCAGCCCGACCACGCTCCAGAGTTCTTCTGCTTCAGGCGAGCCGTCGCCGTATTTCCTCGAGCAAGCCCGCATACACGCTTCCACCGCCAGCGCGTGCTTGCGCAGGCTTTCCGACTGCGTGAACTCAGTCAATAATTCCCACGCTCCTTCTCGGCGATGGCTGGCATTCATTGGCTTCGAACCCCCGGTTGCATTGTTGGTGCTTCTGACAAGTTCTTTACATCCACATTACATCTTTGAAGGCCAGCTCGGTAAGAATTAGGATAGGATTCTTCAGCTCTGGGGAGGTGGGGCCGTATGGTTTACGCAACTTCATACTTCTGGGTTGTAATCTGCAAGAACCAGCGTTTTCACCACAAGGGAAATACATCCTACGTGCATCAGATCGCGTTAGCAGAGACCGACCCCTACTCTCCGCTTCCCATTCCCGAGTCGACCGAGCAGGTCAGGATTCGCTGCAACGATTGCGGCGCTGAACATTCTTACAAGAGCACCGAGATTCTCCGCAATGAGATTCCCGTGCCTGAGAACTTCACTCCTCATCCGCTTTTTCAGTAACGTCTCGCGCCGAGCTGCAATCAGCGATCCGACAAGCCTGATTTTCTCCCAATCTGCCGGAACAAAGTTAGTAAACAGCAGCGGGGTCGCAAATAAATCTGGCTTACCCTGTTAACTAAGGGGTTTCACCACGGGCTGTCAGGGAATAAGGCAGATGCCTAATTCTTTGTGCAGTTTACCCTTGACTTCCACAGGCTGCATGCCGCAGATTGAGCCTGCAGCTGAACCTCTCCCCCGGAAAGTGTTCCTGCAGCTGTAAGGAGGGCCCGCTCTGGCACTCCCACAACCCGATGGCCACGACACTTGCCCCGGTAGATTCTAGGGAAGTCGTACGCTGTGACCACTGCCTGTTAGTTCAGTTCCGCACATCCAACAACAATTGCCGACGCTGCCATGCGTCCTTGGACGAGGAACCGGAGCCGGAGCCCATTTCGGTGGTGCCGCCGATGATGATGCCGGTGCCCGGGACCGGGCGCGGGCATTTGAACTTGGCTACCTCCATCCGTTCTCTGCGCCTGCGGAGCGGATTGAGCCAGCGGCAACTGGCCGGGCGAATGGCGGTTCCCCGCACCTACGTCTCGAAAATCGAAAACGAAAAGGCCACGCCTACGCTGTCTTCCCTGGAACGGCTGGCGCGTGCACTGGAGGTTACTGTGCCCGAACTGCTCAGCGGCGGTGAACGCAGCCGTCAGGAGGAAATCAGCGAATTGGTCAAAGACCAATTTATCGCCGAACTCTTACCCTTCGTTTCGCAACTAAACGGGATGCAGATGTCCAGCATCCTGACTCAGGTGCGAGACTTGACCGTGCGACCGAGAAGGAGCGCGTAGAAGACAGTTTCGAGTTTCAGGCTTCAAGTTTCGGATTTGAGCATTCCGGCTCAGGATCGCTGGAAACGCGGAACGCTGATCCCGAATCCCTTAGCCCTGACCCCTGAACCTGAAACTAGAAACTCGAAACTGACCCACACGACTTTTATCCGGGCAACCAGCCAACACGAAGCCGGGACCAGCAATGGTCCCGGTTTTTTCTTCCCCAGAACTTTCGAACCTTCCTTTGCGCGGGCCTCATCTGTGAAGGTATCTGCCATTTGAGGAACCCAATGAGCACATCACAGAGAACGGTTGTTATTACTGGGGCGTCCAGCGGAATAGGGAAGTCCTGCGTGGCCCGGATGAGCCGTTTGGGCTGGCAAGTGTTCGCCACTGTTCGCAAACAATCAGACAGCGACCAGCTCGCCCGCGACTTCGGAGCAAGTGTTCATCCCGTGCTGATGGATCTTGAGAACGAGGCGTCCATCGCCGCCGCCGCTCAACAGATCGAATCGCAAGCCGCAGCTCATGGCCTCGATGGCCTGGTGAACGTTGCCGGAGTCGGCATGGTGCGCCCTCTCGAATATGCGTCCATGAAAGACTTGCGGCAGATATTTGACATCAATTTTTTTGGCCAGATCGCGGTGACTCAGGCATTGTCGCGCTTGCTCAGAAGAGCCAGGGGACGAATCGTGAACATTACATCGGTCGGAGTCAACGTTGCCATCCCCTTTGGCGGCCTGCTCAATGCCAGCAAGTCAGCATTTGCCAAGGTCAGCGACACCCTGCGGCTGGAACTGCACCCGTCTGGAGTGCGCGTGATCGCCATCGAGCCCGGCGCGATTTCCACCCCGGCCGTGGACAAAACCCTGGGAGACCTGGAGCAGGTCATCCGCAATCTGCCGCCCGAAGCTCAGGCGCAATATGGCGCCCTGATCAGGAAGATGGGCAGGCGTGGGTACGAGATGGAAAAGAATGGAAGCTCGCCCGATGTGGTTGCGCAAGCCGTGCAGCATGCTCTAACCTCCAGCCGTCCTCGTGTCCGCTACCGCGTGGGCAAGCATGCCAAAATTCTTGCAACTCTGCCCAAGATCCTACCGGAGAGGGTGATGGACGCTCTCGTTCGCAAGATGTTGGGACTCTCCGACGTTGACGAACCTCGCACTCAGAACCCGGCGCGCACGCAAGCAGGTCGCCCGACCGTAGTGAATCCGCGCTAGATCGAGCAACATCTATCCAGCATGGATTCCCAAACTGGTGAAAATAGTTTTGCTTTTCTCGGACCTGCCCCGGAGTTTTCGGATCCGGCCGGACGCGATCTCGGCCCCGGACCTGACCATAGCCCTTCGGATGGGGCTCTGCTCGACGCGTACTCTGCCGCTGTCACCGGAGCCGTCGAGCGCATCAGCCCTTCCGTAGTGCATATCGCGGTTTCTCAGGCAGCAGAACGGACGCGCTCCGGAGAACCTCGCGAGCGCCAGGGTGGCGGATCGGGATTTGTCTTCACGCCCGACGGCCTCATCCTCACCAACAGCCACGTCGTGCATGAAGCCACCCGGATTTCTGCGGCTTTGGCCGATGGCCGCCATATGCCGGCGACCTTGATCGGCGAGGACCCCGCTAGTGATCTCGCGGTCGTTCGCGTCGATGAGCCGGGCCTGGTCGCCGCCGCACTCGGCGACTCGCAGAAACTTCGCGTGGGCCAGATCGCCATCGCTATTGGCGCGCCCTACGGTTTTCAATCCACCGTAACCGCCGGTGTAGTGAGCGCGCTCGGACGATCGCTGCGCTCGTATTCCGGGCGCCTGATCGATGACGTGATTCAGACCGATGCTTCCCTGAATCCCGGCAATTCAGGTGGGCCGCTCGTGGATTCTGCGGGGCGCGTAATCGGCGTCAACACCGCGACCATTTTGCCCGCTCAGGGGATCTGTTTCGCCATAGGAATCAACACTGCGAAATTCGTGGCCAGCCGCCTGCTGCGCGACGGCCGCATTCGCCGGAGCTATGTCGGAATTTCTGGACAGACCGTTCCCGTGCATCGCCGCGTAGTGCGCTTTTATGACCTCCCTAAGGAGACGGGCGCGATGGTGCTCGCGGTTGAGGAGAACAGTCCCGCCAAGCGCGCAGGCCTGCGCCAGGGCGACATTCTTGTGGCACTGGACGGACAAGCAGTCGCCGGAGTCGACGATCTCCACCGCTTGTTGACGGAACTGCGGGTGGGCGCCAGTTGCGAGCTGACCGTATTGCGCTGGACCGAAAAGCTGCAGCTCAAGATCGTGCCGGAAGAGGCTCGCCCCTAGACGCGCGTAGGTCGTCCTCGCCGAAGGATCACCCATCATTGCCAGCGCCTTCCTGCCTGTGATAGCCTCATATCGGAATGACCACTTTGCACGACAAAGTGCCTGAAGGGCTGGACCGCAAGGAAACGGAACTTTACCGGCGGCTCGATCCGCTGCGGCTCCCTAAACACATTGCCATCATCATGGACGGCAACGGGCGCTGGGCCAAGCGGCGCCACATGCCGCGTGTGGCCGGGCATCGCGCCGGAGTTGAGGCAGTGCGCTCGACCGTAGAGACCGCGGCCCGCATCCATATTCCTGCGCTCACGCTTTATGCCTTCTCGGAGGAGAACTGGAAGAAGCGGCCGGCCAGTGAAGTTGGATTTCTCATGGGGCTGCTCAGCCGCTATCTCAAGGCGGAAGTCCCCACCCTGAATAAAAATAATATCCGGCTGGAATACATCGGGCGGCAGCACGAACTGCCTTCCGCTGTCCAGGAGCGGATGGAGTGGGCGCGCGCGGCCACGTCTCGCAACACCGGCATGGTGCTGACTCTCGCGCTCAATTACAGCGCCCGCAGTGAACTGGTGGACGCTTTCCACTCCATCCTTGACGCCGCCGCGCGTAATGGCGGAGTCGATCATGTGCGCATCGATGAGGACACAGTTTCGCGCCATCTCTATACTCGCCATCTGCCCGACCCGGACCTGGTCGTGCGCACTTCGGGCGAGATGCGGCTCAGCAATTTCCTCCTCTGGCAACTGGCCTACGCCGAGATCTACGTGACCGCAACTCTATGGCCTGATTTTCGCGGCCTTCACCTTCTCGAAGGCATTGCGGAATATCAGAAGCGCGAGCGCCGCTACGGCGGCCTCAATCACGCTCCCGCGGAATTCGTAAAAGCCTGAACCCAGGGTTGCACCGAGGAAACCACGGCCCCGGTACGCGCTCTGGTTATAATTGCCCGTTCCTTCAACGCGCTGAATATTCCTTTGCTGAAAAGAATCGCGACCGCAGTTGTATTGATTCCCTTCGTGCTAATGCTGATTCTGCGCGCGCCCGTCCCGGTTCTTGCCATTTTCGCCGGAATGGTCGCACTGCTCACCATTCACGAATTCCTCAAGCTCACCGAATCCTATGGCGTCAAACCCCTGCGGGTTCTCACTTACATTTTCACCGTAATTTTCTTTGTCTTACTTGGTCTGAATTTCGGAAACGATAAGCCTCTGCTTTCGACCGCCGTGTTCGTCTACTGCGCCGGATTCGCCGCCGCGCTTGCACCCTTCATTTTTCTGACCCGCGCCATGAAGAATGAAGACCTGAGCAGCGGATACCCCGCTGCGGCTGCCTCCGCGTTTGCCTTCACCTACATCGCCCTGCCCATGGGAATGTTGGTGCAGCTTCGCCAGCAGTGGGCCGGGGCATTCTACTTGCTGTATCTGCTGCTCGTAGTTTGGGCCGGAGACGTCTTCGCCTATTTCGTCGGCAAGTCTATGGGACGGCATCTCATGGCGCCCAGAATCAGTCCGAAGAAAACCTGGGAGGGTGCGGCAGCTTCGGTCGTCGCCAGTGTTGCGGTCGGCTACCTGCTGTTCCATTACGCGCAACCCATTAGCTCCGCGCTGTTGCGGGCAGGACTAATCCAGCGCCGCGACGGCCTTTTCGGCTTGGAGCAGCCGGGCATAGTCCCAGTCCTTCTCTTGACCATTGTGCTAAATATCGCAGCACAGCTGGGTGATCTGGTGGAGTCGCTGATCAAGCGAGGAGCCGGAGTAAAGGATTCCGGAACGCTTCTTCCCGGGCACGGAGGAATGCTCGATCGCATCGATGCGCTGCTCTTCGCGGCTCCGGTGCTGTGGTACTATGCGGCTTGGCGCGTGATGCAGTAAACCTCCCCAACGCATCCCCCTCGTTACCAGCCGAGCGCGTAAAATAAGAACTCTGTCTTCATGAAACGCATCGCCATCCTGGGATCAACCGGCTCGATCGGGCGCAGCACTCTGCGCGTTGCCGAATCCTATCCCGAGCGCTTTCAGATCGTGACCTTAGCTGCGGGCAGCAACCTTGACGCTGCTTTCGAGCAGGCGTGCCAGTGGAAGCCGCGTGTGATCTCGATGGCCAGAGAGTCTGATGCGGATGCGCTGCGCGCTCGACTGAAAAAAGCGGGCCAGGGCGATATTGAGGTGGTTTACGGCGCAACTGGAACGGTGCAGGTTGCCACCCATGCGGAAGTTGATTTCGTGGTCAGCGCAATTGTTGGAGTCGCTGGGCTTGAGGCGACTTACGAAGCGGTACGCGCGGGCAAAATTCTCGGCTTGGCCAACAAGGAGTGCCTGGTTGCGGCGGGAGAGTTGATCACAGCCGAAGCGCGCAAGCGGAACGTCCCCCTGCTGCCGATCGACAGCGAGCACAACGCCGTGCATCAGTGCATGCGCGGCGGGCGCATGGAAGAAGTCGAGCGGGTTTGGCTCACCGCTTCCGGAGGCCCCTTTCGCAATACTCCGGCATCAGAGTTTGCCTCCATCACCGTGGAACAGGCGTTGAACCACCCTACCTGGAAGATGGGCAAGCGGATTACGATCGATTCCGCCACGCTGATGAACAAAGGCTTTGAGGTCATCGAGGCATGCAGGTTGTTTCACATGCCCGCGGCGAAAGTGGAAGTAATTGTCCATCCCCAATCGACAATCCATTCCATGGTGGAGTTTGTGGATGGCAGCATACTTGCTCAGTTTTCGGTGACCGATATGCGCTTGCCGATCCTGTATGCCTTAACATATCCGGAGCGGATTGAGTCAGACATGCGGTTTGCGGTCAGTGACTTGCGTCATCTGGACTTCAGCCCGCCGGACCTGAAAAAATTCCCTTGCCTGCGTCTGGCATATGAGGCCGCAGAAGCCGGGGGCGCTAAGACCGTCGCCCTGAACGCTGCCGATGAGATCGCGGTGGCGGCGTTCCTGGAAGGCAAGATCCGATTCGACCAGATTCCCAGGATTATCGAAGACACACTCACGGAAACAAGTTGCGGGGCTCTGGAGTCGATTAAGAAGGTGTTGGATGCGGATGCCGATGCCCGCCGGACAGCGCAGCAGAAGGTTTTAGCCTTGGGTTCGCGACCGCGTGCAACATCTTTTGTGTAGTTTTAGGAATCTAATCAGTGGGAGCGTACGTACCTCGACTATGTCTGATTTTTTGATTTCAGTGGTTTCTGTGGTTGCCGTCCTCGGTTTCATGATCCTGATCCACGAGTTCGGCCACTACGCCGTGGCCAAATGGCTCGGGGTACGCGTCGAGCAGTTCGCCATTGGGTTCGGCAAGCGGCTCGTGGGTTTCCGCAAGGGCGAAACGGATTACCGGATCAACGCCATTCCTCTAGGCGGCTACGTCAAGATGAGCGGCGAGAACCCGATGGATCAGCGCACCGATGATCCCGGGGAATTCATGAATCACTCCCGCTGGCATCGCTTCCTGATCGCGATCGCCGGGCCGGCGATGAACATCCTGCTGGCCGTGGTGCTGCTGACCGTGGTGTACATGGTCCACTACGAATACCCGATCTATCTCGATAAAGCTGCGGTGGTGCAGGGCGTTCGCAGAGATTCGCCGGCGCAACAGGCGGGGATTCAAGCCGGAGACCGAATCATCAAGATCGATGGGATCGAGAATCCCACGTGGGAGCAGGTTCAACCGAAGGTCTGGCTGAGTCCGAACCAGCCGCTGGAAATTACGATTCAGCGTGGCACTCAAGTGCTGCAAAAATCGGTGGTGCCCAAGGCTGTCACGAGTTCTGAAGTTGGCTCTGCGGGATGGTTTCCGGAAGAGCCTGTAGTTGTCGGACGGCTGGATCCCAGCCTTCCGGCTGCCAAGGCCGGCATGAAAGAGGACGACCGCATCGTCTCTCTCAACGGCAAGCCGGTGCCGTCGATTGAGAGCATGATCGAAACGCTGCAGCAGACCAAGAATCAGCCGGTGGACCTGCAGGTCGAGCGCAGCGGCCAGACGCTGGACTTCCATCTGACCCCGGTTCTGTCGCAGACCGAAGATCCGAAAGAGCAGCGCTACCGGCTGGGCTTCGTCAACAAGGGTGTGACCAAGGTCAGCCAGTTGCCGTTCGCCCAAGCGCTCAGGCTGTCGCTGGAGCAGAACAAGAAATATTCGTTCATGATCCTTGAGCTGGCGAAGAAGATGGTGCAGCGCAAGATTTCGATGCGCGCCATCTCCGGACCCATCGGCATCGCGCAGGATGCGGGCTATGCGGCGCAGCAAAAGGGCTGGACGCCGCTGATGGAACTGACGGCCGGAATCAGCCTG
>JAICJP010000468.1 GCA_025928375.1 Candidatus Sulfotelmatobacter sp. | reverse complement strand
GGCCCGCGGCGCGACTCACGCCGGGCCATCACGCGCTGCATCTCCAACGTGTCTTTATCGAGAATGTGGAAGCGATAGCACGGGGAATCCGGCCCTGCATCCTTGGTATGAAAAAATGCCAGCATCATGCCACCGGGTTTCAGCACCGACCACAGGCGTCCCATGACCGGACGTACGAGACTTTCATCCAGATAGTCCGGCAAGTTCCAGCACAGTACAACATCAAAGTGTGCTGCCGGATATTGCAGGTTTTCTCCCAGGAACTTCCGGCTATCCAGGATCGCATTGCCCTGCTCGTCCTTGGTGGCCAGATGCGGCTCAGTCGACGCTACGAGCAGATCTTCGCTATAGATTTTGTGTGCCCGCTCGGTGAAGAAGCGGATATTAGTCGGCGAGGTCGAGCCCAGATCAAGCACGCACAAGGGAGTTTCGGAATTCCACAGCCGCGCGAGTTCGCCCAGTCCGCTGGAGCGGCGCGTAAGTTTTTGAGTTGCTGCCGGCATCTGGGCCGACGTGCTACTCGATGAACCCCGAAAAAGCTTCATGAAGTTTTGCGTGACGGATGCCATCTGACCTGTCCTGTCCAGCCCGACGCATCCACAGCTCTGGGACTGAAAGCTCCACTCGCAAGTATTACTTTAACTCGCATGGCGCAAATGGCAGTAGTTACTTTCCGGCAGCCTTTTCGGCTTTGCCCTGAATGTCCACTTTTCCCTTGAGAAATGCCCCTTCTTCGATGGCGATCCGCTGGGTGGCAATGTCTCCGTTGACGATGGCCGACTTGCGTAATTCTACGCGATCGCTGGCCATGACGTTGCCATCGAGTTTCCCTTGCACAATTACACCCTTGGCTTCGACCGAGGCTTTCACCTGGCCGTTCGGTCCAATCGTTAAAGCGTTTCCTTTCAGGGCGATGCTGCCTTCCACTTGACCATCGACATAAAGGTCTTCGCTGCCCGACAATTCGCCCTTGATCACCACCGACTTACCGATCTGCGCCAAGTCTGCTGACAACGGAGCACTCATCGATGTTCTCCTTGGAAGCGGATACTGCCGGATTGAAAAGGCAGATATTGGGACGACCGCGTCGCTCCATCGACTATACCGACTCGCCGCGCCAGCGGCAAGCAACTCAGCCGCACAAATCCCTCTCTCGTAATCATAAGGGCCACGCGACGCAATCATTTGCCCCACATTGCTAAACTAAAGTTGCCAATGCTTTCTAGTCGGGAGATGCGAACCGCGAGCGGCCGGTTTTGTGGCGCTCTGCTCACGCTTTTATGGCTCGCGGCTCCGCTGTGCGCCCAGAAAGACAATGCCCCGGAGATTTCCGCCGCACAATTGGTCCGCGAGACCGTGGCTCAGGAGATCAAGGCCGCCAGCGACACCTCCCATAAACACTTGTTCCGCTCTCGCAAGCAGATGGCGCGTGGCTCTCAGACCCGCCTCTACGTCGAGACCAACGAATCGATGGCAGGTATGACCATCGCACATAACGATCAGCCACTCACCACGCAACAGCAAAAAGCGGAGCAGGATCATCTGGCATGGCTCGCCAGCAGTCCCGAGCAGCTCCGCAAGAAACACGCGCGGGAGAAAGAAGATGAGGAGCGGACCCTGCGCGTGGTTCGCGCTTTGCCGAATGCCTTTCTCTATGAGTACGACGGGGATGAAACCGGCGCGCCAGGCCTGGGTAAGACCGGGGATCCTCTGAAGAAACTGAAGTTCACCCCGAATCCCTCGTATTCTCCCCCGACGCGCGTCGAGCAGGTGCTGCAAGGCATGCGAGGTTACCTGCTGGTCGACGCTGCCGCTCACCGAATCGCCGTCATCGAGGGCACGCTGTTTCGCGACGTATCCTTCGGATGGGGAATTATCGGCCACCTCGACAAAGGCGGGCATTTCCGGGTACAGCAGGCCGACGTCGGGGATGGCTCGTGGGAACTCACGGCTATGAGCCTCAGGATGACTGGGAAGATTCTGCTTTTTCGGGGCCTCAGCATCACCACCGACGAGGTGTTCAGCGACTTTCAGCAAGTACCCGCGGACTTACCCTTCTCCAAAGGCGTGGACCTGTTAAATGCCGAACAGCAGAAGCTGGCGCGCGAAGCTGAATCGAAAGCAGAACGCTAAGCAGGTCTTACGCCCGTAGCGTTTCTTTTCTCACCGTCAATTTGTCGATCAGCTCCGGCTTGATTTCGTAGCCCCGGCCGGGCTTCGAGCTGATCGGGATAAACCCCTGCGAAGAAACTTCCACCTCGGGCTCAATGATGTCTTCTTTCCAATACCTTTTCGAAGCCGAAACATCCCCCGGCAGCGTGAAATTCGGCAGCGTTGACAACGCGATGTTCTGAGCCCGTCCAATCCCGGTTTCCAGCATGCCTCCGCACCAAACAGGAATTTTGTCGGACTGGCAAACATCGTGGATTTTCAGGGCCTCGCTGAACCCGCCCACGCGCCCGACTTTGATATTGATGATGCGGCAGGCTCCCGTTTCCACCGCCGCGGCCGCAACCCGCGCATTAATGATGGACTCATCCAGGCAAATGGCCGTCCGCAGTTCCTTCTGTAAGCGCGCATGATAGTAGACATCGTCGTTCCACAGAGGCTGCTCGATCATCAGCAGGTTGAATTGATCGAGATTGCGCAGGTGCTCCAGTTGATCAAGGGTGTAGGCCGAGTTCGCATCGCAGCTCAGCGTGATATCCGCCCAGCGCGAGCGAATGCGTTCCAGCACGTTCACGTCCCAGCCCGGTTTCACCTTCACCTTGATTCGGCGATAGCCCGCGGC